>JAOUFM010000006.1 GCA_029858205.1 Deltaproteobacteria bacterium
CACGAATTACGATACCGCAGCTGCAATTTATCGCCCGGCGGTTCTTTTATATATGGCGTATCATATCGGCCTGGACATAGTGAATATCGAAAGATTTCGCCGCTTAAGCGGTGATACTGCTTTTCTTTCCCGTGTTTTTACCCCGAATGAATTATATTATGCCGAATCAAAGAAGGCGCCTTATAAGCACCTTGCCGGACGTTTTGCCTTAAAGGAAGCCTTTTTAAAGGCCCTTGGTACCGGTATGGCAGAGGGCATATCCTGGCAGGATATAGAGGTAAGAAGAGAGCCGGGCAGGGGGCCGGTGGTCGAGTTCAAGGGCGATTTGAACCGCTACGGAAGCGGCATAACCGCTATAAAGGCATCGCTTGCGTATACCGGCACGGCTGCCCTTGCAAGTGTTGTTCTTGCGTAGGGGCCAAGGGGCGATAAAAAAAATCTTGACAAATATTTTCAGGTATATTATACTTTGAAGCGTAGAGACAATTGAATAGGTAATCATCTGCTCAGAGCAAACCGCGGGAAACTGCGGGACGCAGAGCCCCGAGGCTAAAGCCTAATAAGCCACGCCAGTCGAGCCGCCAGATGTCATGTTGTTTAATGACAATCGTTGGCGGCTATTTCTTTTTTACCCGATAAAGCCGTCCACGACCTACAACGGAGGACGCGCATCATGGACAACTCAACGTATATAAGGCAGGGCATAGAACTTCTCGCAAGCAAGCAGTACAGCGAGGCAATCACTCATTTCGAAAAGCACTTTGCTTTTGCCCAGCATCCGCTGGCAATGTCTTTCTACGGCCTGTGCATAGCAACTGTCGAGGGGCGTATTAATTACGCAAAAACACTATGTCTTATGGCCTTGAAGCGCGATCCCAAGAACCCGGACATGTATTACAACTTTGGCAAGGTGCTGTTTCTCGAAGGTAAAAAGGCCCACGCAATCAAGATATTTTTCAAAGGCCTTAAATACACCAAGGACGGCACGCATCCGCTAATCGACAACGAGCTTATAGCCATAGGCAAGCGGCGCAGGCCCTTTATATCGTCGCTTCCAAGGGCGCATTTTATCAATAAGTACGTAGGCAAAATGACCTACTTTATTTCGAACAAGTTCGGAGCATCTGCGGCGTCCCGCGCCGTAGACGTTCCGTTAACAGCCAAGGGCTGATACACTCCTTCCTATAGAAGGCCCTGGCTCCCGCGAGAGCGTCCGGAGTAGCTGCCTCCGGACGCTTTCTTCCTTTTTAAGCCCCGTAAGCGTCTTTGTTCAAGACATTGATTTAAGCAGGTATTGTGGTATATTGGAAGTACCGCAAAGGAGGCTTTTTCTTATGGCCGTAGACGCTTATATATTCATAGAATGCGAGCACGGCAAGGCGCTCGAGGTCGTTAGCCGCGTAAAGGACATCGGCGGCGTAAAGGACGTAAAGGCAGTTACCGGGCCTTATGACGTCATAGCGCTTGTGTCGGCATCGAACGTGGATGTGCTTGGCGGCGTTGTCATAGGCAAGATCCAGCGCGTTGGCGGCGTAAAGAGGACGCTTACGAACATCGTTGTAGAGAGCGAATAAGATAGTCGTCCGTTTAAGGAAGTCTCAAGTCGCATCAAATAATCTTTAGAGATATAAAATCCGATAAGGCTGCGTGGCATATAACAGCACAGGTGCTAAAGCAGAAGTAAGCACCTTAATAAGCCATCCAGATGGTCTGCGGCACCTGCGAGACCTAACAAGGCACGTGTCGCATAATGTATATTATGTCAAATAGGCTAAATGGTTGAATCACGGCAAAACAGTGTGTATTTAAAGGGTTTTTCCTGCCCTATCCTCTGGGCCTATCCTCTTGGATGGAACTTCTTATGGAGCTTCTTTAGCATCTCGCCGTGGACATGCGTGTATATCTGAGTTGTCGATATATCGGCGTGCCCAAGCATCTGCTGTAAAGAACGAAGGTCTGCGCCGCGCTCGAGAAGATGGGTTGCGAACGAATGCCGTAATATGTGTGGTTTTGTCTTTTTGGATGAAATTCCGGCAAGTTGCGCGTACTTCTTTATAAGAACCCAGAAGTTCTGCCTGGTCATGGGCTTGCCCCCTCTTCCTGTGACAAAGAGATAATTACTTCTATTGGCTTTGAGAAGCACAGGCCGTGAGTGCTCCATGTACTCGCTAATGCAGCGCATTGCCGTCTGCCCAATAGGCACAAGCCGCTCCTTGGAGCCCTTGCCAAAAGCCCTTAGATACCCGGCCTGCAGGTTTACGCTGTTCATATCGAGCCCGGTAAGCTCAGAGACCCTAAGCCCGGTTGCATAGAGGGTTTCGAGCATGGCCTTGTCCCTAAGGCCCATGGGCGTGGATGCGTCGGGAGAACCAAGAAGCGCCTCTACCTCACTAAGGCTCAGGTACTCTGGAAGCTTCCTGCCAATCTTTGGTATGTCGACTATGTCGCACGGAGAGGACTCTATGCGCCCCTTCTTTAAAAGGTGCTTATAGAACCCTCTAAGCGCTACGAGCGTTCTGGCATAACTCCTCGGGCTAAGCCCGTGTACCTTTAGCTCTGCTATGAAGGCCGAGACATCGGAAGAAGCAGCTTCTGTAATGCTTACAGAGCTGCTGCGAAGGAACACAAGATACTTCTTTAAATCACGTGAATACGACAGCAGGCTGTTTTTGGCAAGCCCCTTTTCCGTGACAAGGGAGTTTAAATAGGCGGATACGATGCGCCCATCCGGCGTGGTAAATACATCCAAAGGCGTCGTGTTGTCCATGGCGCGCCCCCTATGCCTCTTCAAGCGCCTTTGTAAGGGTGTCTTCCAGAGCAGCTACCTTTGCCGGATCCAGTATCTTCTGGCCGAATATGTCGCGTATGTAGAGTATATCGGTCGCTGTCTCGCCTTTGGTCGATATCTTTGCTATGTGGATGAACGCTCCGGCCTTCGTAAGTGTAGAGCTTATAGTATAGAGGAGCCCGAGCCTGTCCTGCGTATGAATATCCAGCACAGTGAACGCGTCCGAGACGTCGTTATCTATCTGCACGCGGGTCTTTGCCTTGGGCTTTGCCTTTTTATCGAGAATCGACGGCTTGATGGTTCCAACAAGCTTCTCTATCTTTACGCGTCCGGTGATGACCTCGGTAAGGTCGCTCTCCATCTTCTTTAACTTTACTTCGTTCGTTAGAAGCTCGCCAAGGACGTTGTTTACGTGGAATGTGTCGAGCGCGATGCCGTTTCTAAGCGTATTGATGGAAGCGCCGAGTATGTTTATCGAGTTCGCGAGCATCACGCCCGTTATCATAGAAAAAAGCCCGTGCACGTCGTCGGTAGCAACGGTGATGTCGGTATACTCCCTCTCACCAACCTGCTTTACGAGCACTGCTACGGGTGTTTTCTTTAGCTTCCTTACGAGCTTTATGTGCGAGGCTATGGTCTTCGGATTTGTCGCTAGAAAATAACGCGGCGGCAGCATCTTAAAGTACTGCGTTACCTCGTCCGTTGTTTTTTCCGTCTTTAGCGTCTCAAGCACCTTCAGGCGTATCTTCTCGATTTTCGGCGCCGTGTCCTCGGGCTCGAAGGAGCCTCTCTCTAAAACCGTAAGCACCCTGAAGTAGAGTTCCTGAAAAAGTGTCGCCTTCCACTGGCTCCATACCTCCGGCCCGACCGCCCTTACGTCTGCGAAGGTGAGCAGGTAGAGAAGGTTTAGCCGCTCGATGCTTCCGACCTTTGCCGCGAAGTCCACTATGAGCTTCTCATCATGCATGTCGCGGTACTGCGCTGTATCGGCTATTATAAGATGCCTGGCTACGAGGAACTTGACCGTTGCCGCATCGTCCTCGTTAAGCCCGAGCCTCTTGCATATCCGGGGCACCATCTCCGCGCCCTTCTCGGCATGCCCCTTGCCCTTGGATTTTCCGATGTCGTGAAAAAGTATGCCAAGGAGCAGCACCGCCCTGCTCTTTACCGAATTATAGAGAGTGGATAAAAGCTGGAACTCGCTCTTATATTCTTTTGCGAGTTTCTCCGCCTCGCGTATTGCGAAGAGCGAATGCGCGTCCACGGTATAGACGTGGTACATGTCGTGCTGCGCCCGGCAGGTGATGTCTGCGAACTCGGGAATGTACTTCTCAAGAAGCCCGACCGAATGCATCTCCGTTAACGCGGCGTACGGGGATTTGGATGCGAGTATGGAGAGAAAGGCCTCCGAAGCCTCAGGAGAAGAACGGAAACCGTCGCCGATAAGGTGCAGGCTCGATGCTATGAGGTCCTTGGTATGCTGCCCGATAACGCATTTGCCGTGTCTGGCTGCTTCCTCAAAGGCAAAAAGCATGGCAACGGGCGAGTCCTTAAATACCGTATCCTCGGCAACTTCAAGCACGTTTCTCTTTATAAAGAACCTTCCGTTTACCTTCCGAGCCTGGCCCTTTTTTTCCGTTCTCTCGCCGCTTGTAAGGCGCGATATCATGGCGCTGCTGATGCGCGAGATATCGAGCGCGTGGCGGTAATACCTGTGCGTGAACTTCTCTACCGCTATGGATTCCTTCGAGTCCTTGAGGCCAAGCACCTGCGCTATGCGTTCCTGATTATCGAAGGTCAATTGGTCGTTCTTGCGCTTCGAATGAAAATGAAGGTCGTTCCTTACCCAGTGAAGGAAATCAAGGGCCTTATCGAGGGTCGTCATATCCGTCTCTGTAAGGGAGCCTGTTTCAACGGCATCGGCCTTTAGCCCGTGCTTTGCCTTTAGTAACCAGAAGGCCGTGTGCGCGTCGCGAAGCCCGCCCTCGCCTTCTTTTACGTTAGGTTCGAGTATGTAGACCGAGCCGCCGTACTTCGAGCGTCGTAAGCGCATCTCTTCGGTTTTTTCGTCGAAAAAGCGCGCGAGGTTCGCGCCCGAGAATAGGCACTTCCACGACTCGGCGTAGAATTCGTCGAATAGTGATGCGTCGCCGCAGATAAAGCGCAGATCAAGGAGCGCGGTCTTTGTCTTTGTGTCAGTGTCGGCAAGGGCCATGCACTCCCCGGAAGACCGTATGCTAAATGCTACGTCAAGCCCCGTGTCCCAGAGAACGTAGAGTATTTCCTTTGATAACGCCTCGAGCCCGGGTGAAACCGTTCCCCTGTGAAGGAACATCAAATCGATGTCCGATCTTATGTTGAGCTCCCCTCTTCCGTACCCGCCTATGGCCGTCACGGCAAAGGAGCCCGCATCAGTAGCGTTCTTCGAGAGTTTTTCTATGAGGGCTCTTAATACCGAATCTACGGCCTTCGTGTACTGGCGCGTGATAGAGAGCCCCGATGCCGATTCCTTATGGATAGCCGAAAGGCGCGTTTCTTCTTCCAAGAGATATTTCTTTATTGCCCCGGCAAGCGCGGCGCGCTCGGTTGTGGCGCTTTCCAGAAGTTCTTCTATTGAGTTCATTTCGGCTTGCGGCGTCTATGAGGCCGTATCAAGGTATTTTACGACTGCGTCGTATATGCTATCTGCTATGAGGGAGAGATAGGCATCGCTTTTAAGGCGCTGTTCCTCGACCTGGTTACTTATAAATGAGACCTCGACAAGGATGCTCGGCATGGTCGTGTGCACAAGGACGTAGAACGGAGCGCCCTTTATGCCGTTGCTTTTCACGTCGTTATATTTTGCAGCCAAGTTCTTTGAGAGATTTTCCTGCACGACCGAGGCAAGGCGTATGGACTCGTCCCTGTTGGCCGTGACCGTTAAGTCTCCTAGTATGTACTTTAGCGTGTCGCTCATCTCTGCCTCGGAGGTCTGGTTCTCTCTTGCCGCAATGAGGAGCTCTTCCTTGTTCAGGCCCTCGAGCTTTAGAAAATACGTTTCTACGCCTTTGGCCTTTCTATTAAAGCTCGCGTTCACGTGTATGGAGACGAATATATCGGCTTCCTTGGTGTTGGCGATAGCGGTCCTCTCATCAAGAGGGATGAATACGTCTTTATCACGCGTAAGAACGACCTTGTGGTTCGTCCCGTTCTTTATCTTATCTTTTATAAGACGGGCAATCTTTAAGGTGATGTCCTTTTCCCGGGTTTTTTTCTTTCCTACTGCCCCAGGGTCTTTTCCGCCGTGCCCCGCGTCTATAACGATTAGCCTTGCCTGCTGTGTTGAGGACGGTTTTATTACCGGCGTGGTCGTTACAGGTTCTGGCTTTGGAGCAGCAGTTGTAACAGGAGGCTTTGGTGTCTCTATTGCCGCCGCAGGTACCGAAGGCGCTGTGACAGGCGTAGTAACCGTAGGCGCGGCCTTTGCCTTCTCCCTTGCAGCCTGCGAGAACTTAGAGCCTGTTCCGGTTATGTCTATGACTATTCTGTAGGGGTTTGGAAGGACAAACACCTTGTACGAATCAATGCTCTCGATATCGAGCACTATGCGCGCGGTGTCTGCCGAGAACTGCCCTGCTCTCACCACCTTTAGAAGCGCGTTGTTTATGGGGATGCTTTTTTCAACACCTTTGGCAAGGGTCGAGTTCTTTATGTCCACGAAAAGGCGGCGCGGCTTGTTTATCGTTTCATCCTCTTTTAAAAGGTGGTCTGTGTACTCCCCGGGCTTTGCATTCAAGTCTACTACCACTCGCGTGTAGTTTGGCCCGGACCAGTAGCGTATGCCCTCGACGCGCAGACCGGTCTTTGCGCCTGATAAGACAGGCATAGGTATTGCCACGAAAATGAGAGCGGCAATAACTGCAGATGCGGCTAGTATCTTTTTGGGCATGGTCATTATCAGTCGCCAGCGAGGTCCTTTAATTCGTTTAGTATGTTTAGCGCCTCGATGGGCGTAATCAAGTCTGCGTCCACTGCCTTGAGGCGTTCCTTTAGGGCATCTGTTTTTTTGTATGACAGAGGAAGATTACCCTGCCTTGCGTCGTCCTTGCCGGCAATCCTCGGAGAGCCGGAAGAGTTAAGTTCGCCGTTCTCGATGTTACGAAGTATTTCCTTTGCCCTCGCGATTACCTCTTTTGGCAGCCCCGCAAGCTTCGCTACCTGTATGCCGTAGCTTTTACTGGCCCCTCCCGGGACGACGCGGCGAAGGAAGGTGATCTTGTCGCCCCATTCCTTTATAGCCATATTATAATTTTTGACGCGCTCCTTTGTCAAGGAAAGCTCTGTGAGCTCGTGGTAATGGGTGGCGAAGAGAGTTTTACAGCCAAGAGAGACTGAGTCGTGAAGATGCTCTGCAACCGCCCAGGCGATGCTAAGGCCGTCGAATGTGGCCGTGCCCCGCCCTATCTCGTCGAGGATGACGAGGCTTCTTGGAGTTGCGTTATTTAAGATGTTCGCTGTTTCGTTCATCTCGACCATGAAGGTGGAATGTCCTTTGGAGATGTCATCCGACGCGCCTACGCGGCTAAAGATCCTGTCCACTATGCCGATAGTAGCCTTCTTTGCCGGAACAAAGCAGCCGCACTGCGCAAGTATCGTGATTAACGCGACCTGTCTTATGAAGGTCGATTTGCCTGCCATGTTCGGGCCGGTTAGTATGACGATTTGCGTGGCCACGGTGTCGAGTGCAGTGTCGTTTGGCACGAACTCGGCCCTTATTCCAGCCTCTATGACCGGGTGGCGGCCTTCCTCTATAGTAAGCTCGGTGCCGCTGTTTATCTTAGGCTTTACGTAGTTATTGTCCTCTGATACCGACGCAAACGATATGAGGGAATCAAGTGTAGCCACGGCCTCGGAGGTCTTCTGTATCCTTTCAACATAAGCGGCCACTGTCTTTACGATATCGGAGAAAAGCTCGGCCTCGAGGCTCTTTGCCTTTTCTTCTGACGTTAGTATTTTCGATTCCCACTCTTTAAGCTCAGGAGTTACGAACCTCTCGGCGTTCGCGAGTGTCTGCTTACGCGAGTACTCTGGCGGCAGACAGGCGTTCTTCATCGCGCTCTGTGTTATCTCGATATAGTAGCCAAAAACGCGGTTATACCCGACCTTTAGCGTATTGATGCCGGTTTTTTTTCTTTCCGAGCTCTCGAGCCCGGCTACCCACTCTTTTCCTCCTCCGCCGATCTTTCTAAGTTCGTCTAACTCGGCCGAGTACCCGTCGGCGATAACGCCGCCGTCCTTTAGCGTTGCAGCTGTGTTTTCTCTAACAGATCTTGCGATGAGCCCTGCTGCCTCCGGCACCGCGTCGATAGAACCGGTAATATTTTTTATCAGCGGCGAAGAAAAGTTTTTACTAAGCAGTTCTTTTAGTTCCCCTGCCCTCTCAAGCGATGCCTTTAGCGCCACCATATCGCGCGGCGAGGACATCCTTACCGCAACCTTTGCGCCAAGGCGCTCGAGGTCATAGGTCTTATCCAGGGTGTCGGCAGCCTCTACCCTCGCCCGCCGCGCCTCGATTAATTCGCCCACAGCGTCGAGCCTGGCCTTTACCCCGGCTTCGTCGATAAGCGGGCTGATGAGCCAAGAGCGAAGCGTCCTTGCGCCCATGCTCGTACGCGTTCTGTCAAGGTGGCTAAGGAGCGAGCCTTTTTTGTCGGTTGACCTTGAGTTTTCAATTAGCTCTAGACTTTTCCGCGTTGCCGCGTCCATCATCAATGCGCTGTCGGTTCTAAGACGGACAAGCTTTTTTACGTGCGTAAGCTCTGTCTTCTGCGCGTCTTTAACGTACAAGAGCAGCGCCCCTGCCGCTACGGTAGCCGCGCCTTCTGTATCAAAGCCAAAACCCTCGAGGCTTACGACCCCGAAGTGCTCCTTTAGTGCCTCTATAGCCGCTTTCTTCGAGAACTTATCCGGCGCTGCTATGATAAGCGGCCCTGCCCCGTTATCTTCCGCTCTTGCAACAGCCGCTTTGTCGCCAACGATTATCTCCGAGGGCGTAAGCTTTGCTATCTCGTCCTCGAGCACTGCGGCGCTCTCGAACTCCGAGGCCCGAAACTCCCCTGTTGATACGTCCATGAAGGCAATCCCGTGCGTCTTGCCGCTCACACTTATTGCGGCGATAAAGTTATTCAACTTCGCATCTACTATTTCGTCCTCGAGCGCCGTGCCCGGGGTGACAACCCGCACGACCTTGCGTTCGACAACGCCCTTTGCCTCTGCCGGGTTCTCGGTCTGCTCGCATATTGCGACCTTGTGCCCTGCCTTCACGAGTTTTGCGACATATAAAGCCGCTGCATGATAGGGCACGCCGCACATGGGGATTTTTTTCTCCTTGTCCCTCGATGTAAGCGCTACCCCCATGACCTTCGAGCCCACGAGCGCGTCCTCGTAGAACATTTCGTAGAAGTCACCCATACGAAAGAACACGACCGCGTCCTTGTGCCTCTCCTTTATCTCGAGGTACTGGCGCATCGCAGGGGTTGCGTTTTCGATATCCATAGCCATCACACTATCCAGTGCGTCTGTTCGTAGTCGGTATCAGGAGCCTCTATCGAGAGATACCCTCTTGCCGGCCAGCGCTCGCTTTTTTTGCCGCTCTCGTAAGAGACCTCTATAAAGAGCCTCAGCTCGTCCCTTGCCTTTGCGCCGAATACGGAAAACGGCACTGCCATCTCGACAACGCTTTGCGACTTGATTGTCTCTAACTGCACGGCATCTCCCCATGTATTGGAGCCGACGTCTTTTTGATATATGTTCGCCGAAGAGCTTGCTCCCTCGACATTCACCTCAATTTTAACCTCGCGCGGGCTAAGCGCCGTTATCTCAAAGCTCCAGGGCTTCTCGTACACGCCGTCGCTGTCAGTGAGTTCTTTTTTGTAATCGAACCTGAGAAACAATCTATCGATGCTAAAGCCGTAGAGTATTTTACCCAGCAGCCCGCCCTTTAGTTCCGAGACCTGGTGCATTGCGCCGCCTGTCTTTTGCGCCTCTATAGCTGCGGCAGAGAGCCATTCGAAATAATTTGTGACCTTGCCGTCTATCACAGGTTCCATAAAGGCGTGCGGCAATGCAGAGGGCACGAACCCGCGTTCTTCGGAGATGATGGGTATGTCGAGTGATGAAGGAGGCTCTTCGCCAAGGAGCGCGTAGACCTTTTTAAGATAAGACCGGAAAAGAAGGTCGAACTGTTTGTCGTTCATGGATGCGTGCTCGTCGCCGTACCACCAGAACCAGTCGCTGCCTTCCGCCGCGTAGAGCGCGTTCCACGCGCCTTGGATGTCCTCGTTCTCAGAGCTCGACCGTAAGGCGTGTTTCTTTATCATGTCTCTTGCGCCGCTTATCGCGTCCCACGCCGAGTTATCCTCCTGATGCCCTATCCAGATCTTGAAGTTCCCGTTTATCCACGACCCGCTCGCTATGCGCTCAAGGGGCTCAGCTGAGCCGTAAGAATTAAGGAACTCGGAAACAGTTACCGTGCGAGCGAAATCGGAGTCGGAAAGACGCGAGTAAAGTTCGCGGAAAAAATCGTTACCGTCGTTAGGATAGGACTCCCATGCGTTCTCGCCGTCGAGTATTACCGATACAAGAGAGCGTGCCGGGTCTTTTGTGACAGCGTGTATCTTTTTAATCCGCTCCATGAAATCAGCGGCAGCGTCCTTTGCCCCGAACTTCGAGTAATCGAAGCCGATTCTGTCGGAGATGACGCGGTCGCGAAATATCATGTTCATGCTGGAAGCGCCCTGCCCGACCCTGTAGGGCTTGTATATCATGTCGGTTGTCGGATGTCCGTACTTATCTCTCTCGGCCCTCTGCCTAAGAGAGGCCTCGAGTATCGCCTCGTCGGTAGCTATCCAATTTATCCCTTCCTCTGCCATTATCTTGACGGCCTCCATACTGACCGAGCCTTCGCTTGGCCACATGCCTTTTGGAGCAAAGCCGAATGTGTCCTTGAAAGACTTGATTGCCCTTCTCACGTGCTCTCTTGCGTCCTCTGGCGTCAGCACGCGTGTTTTAGGGAGCGAAACTCCCGGCATTGCTTCCCTTGCGCTGTCGCTATCGCATAGAAGCGGCAGTATCGGATGAAAGTACGGCGAGACGGTAAGCTCGATTTGCCCCTTCTCGGCCATTTCCTTATACTTGGGGATGATGGCTCGCATGATAGCCGTCTGCTTTATAAGGAGCTTTGCCTTGTCGTCTTCGCTAAAGTTCCTGCCCTTTTCAGTCAGGGCTTTTAAGAATTCGTCCTTTTCGCGAAGCATTGGGTCTATCCATGAGAGGAAAAATAGCACTTGCAGATCGCGGTACTCTTCAGTTGAGAAAAACCTTATTGCTGCCTCGGTATCTTCCCTTAGCCACGAGAACCCTCTCTTCACAAGAAGAGACCAGTACCGGCTAAACGGCCTTATGACAGTTTCCCAGTTGGCCTGGAAAAAACTTTCCAGTAAAAAGAACTTGTCGTCGGCGGTAAGCTCTTCCGAGCTCTTCGCAACGACTGCCCGGTATTTGTCGTTTACCGTATCGGACTCGTAATCCCTTATCTGTTCGATGAGAGACGGAACAAGGTTGAAGGTCTGCTTTATGCTTGGGAAGCCCTCGAGCATGGAGGGCATGTCGAGGTAGTCTTTGGTGCCGTGGAGAAGCACCCATGGAAGTATGTACTCGCCGCTAAAAGGGTCTTTGTATATCGGCTGGTGCATATGCCATACAAAGGCTATGTTGAGCCGTTTATCCATGGCGTCATACGGGGGCCTTGAAGACGTAGAGACGCCCTTTTCTGTCGATGAATGCCGCGCCGCCGTTAAACAGCGCCGGCTCCGATAGCATATATGTCCCGAACTTTTTCTCCCACACAACGGTTCCGTCCGTTGCAGAATAGACCGTGATATACGATACGTCCTTTTCGAGCCTCTTTATGCCAAGCGGCCTGTGCTTGGCGTTTCTGAAGACAAATATATGATTGCCGGACATTGCGAGGAAACTTACGGTCGAATCCTTTGGCATATCGGATATCCAGAGCACCTCTCCGGTAGAGGCCGTCATGGCCGTCATTCGCTCGTTGGTTGCCGCGTAGAACACGCCGTCCTTGATGGCAAAGTCCGAGACCCCGGTTATATCATAGCGTATTTTTTTCTCCCCGCTAATAGCGTCGTATGCAGTGACGTACCCGCCGTAGTCTATGGCATAGACCATGGAGCCGCCAAGCAGCGGGGCGTGTCTTGCGCCCCTGTCAGCCAGGTAATTGCCTGTAGAACGCGCTTGCCAGAGTTCTCGCCCTGTCGAAGCGTCAAGCGCTGCCAGGTATCCATCAGAGAACATTACATAGAGACGTCCGTCTGCGTACGCAGGCGAGTTGACGAGGCGCGGCAGCACTGTTTCGCCAGACGGGCTCGAAGCCCCCCAGAGCTTCTTGCCTGTTGCGGCGTCAAGGGCGTAGAGACGGTTATCTTCGGAAAGCATGAAAACGCGACCCTCGGCAATGACCGGGGCCGCAAGTATCTCGGCCTTGGCGTCCATTTTCCAAAGCTCTGCCCCGCTTTTACGGTCAAGGCAGTGAAATACCGTATTGACCGTTCCAAAACATACCTTATCGCCATCGACCGTAGGCGCTCCGTTTACCGGGCTCTTCGGCTTGAACTTCCACACGGTCTTGCCGCTTGTCAGATCAAAGGCGAAAAACCGGTTACCGGGTGAACCGGCGTAGAGGATGTTATCGTAGACAATCGGGCTCGATGACGTATCGGGAACGCTTAGCTTGAAAAAGCGCTGGTAAAACGTCCTGACCGAGCGTTTCCAGGTCTTTTTTAGCGGCACGTCGATGGGGCCGGGATGCATGGAATCCCTCTTATAATCGCTGTGGTGAGTGCCCCATGCCGTTTCTATAGGTGCTGCGCTTTCCGTGTCAGCCTTAGGCGCTACAGCGCCGGCGCAGCCGGATACGAAGAAAATAAAACATAAGACCAGTACTAAATTAAATCGTCTATCCAAGTATTTTCTCAAGCAAAGTTTCGGCATTTTTTCTGGCTATTTTAAACTCCTCTTCCGTCATATTGGCGCCAATGGCAACGCGTCTGGCAGTATCGACCGTTATAAGGTCGCCCGGCGAATGCGTATCGGTATTTACGATAAGACCGACACCGTGCTTTCTTGCGGCTGCCGCCACGTGGCCGTTTGTGAGGCTGTGGCCTTTTCTGGAGGTTATCTCGAAATATACGCCTGCCTTTGCCGCAAGCACAGCGTCTTCGGCGCTAACGAGCCCCGGATGCGCGAGTATGTCCACCCCTGCCCTTATGGCAGCACTGTTGGTTCCGGCCTCCACAGGCTCTACAATTGTCTCTCCGTGGCAAACGACTATTTTTGCGCCAAGCTTACGTGCCCTGGCTGCAAGCGGCCCTATGGCCTCCGGGGCAACGTGCGTTATCTCAACGCCAGGGACGACCTTTACCCTGCCGCCTTTGTATGATGCCGTGAAGCGAAGCGTCTGCTCTATTACTTCTTCCATATTGGATTCATCCACATGGTCGGTGATTGCAAGCGCCCTGTACCCTGCGGCAGCGGCCCTGGCCGCGAGCTCGGAGGCAATGAGCTCGCCGTCCGAGTTAAAGGTGTGCGTGTGAAAATCTATCATGCGCCTCCGCTTGAGGCGAAGTCGGTTGCCGAGATATGGCTCATGAAGGCCTTGAGCACCTTTATGATGCTCTCCTTCTGGTCCGTGCCGCCCTTTAACACGTTTAACTCGTCCGAGGGCTTCATGGCCGCAAGACGCTTGAAGTTCGCAGTCTGTTCGGCCGATATATCGCTGTTTGCGACAGCGACGTTTAATACCGGCACCCGCCTGTTCGTTACGATGCGTTCCTTGAACTTGTTCATGTCACCGAATGTGGCGGTATTCTCGTCCATGAGTATTATCGCGCCGATAAGGTTCGGATAGAACGTTATCATCAGCGGCACCATCGCGAGGTTGCACGGCACGGAGTAAAAGGCGATATCCAAGTCTCCGTAGACCCTTATGGCCCCTATCTCGCCGAGTATGAAGTCCTCTATCTTCGAGCCGCCTTTAAGGTCCAACGGGCTTCTAAAGTCCGGAAGTTTCGAACACGCGGCCACGAAGTCCTTTGCAAGTGCCGGGGACGGAGATGCCACGAACACGCGGCCAAAGTTCACGTTCAGGTTCTCGCCCCACTTGCCTATGACCTGTTCCTTTATCCTCACGGCCTGTGCAGGAGTCACAATGCTAAGCTTGTCGGTATCAGGGCCGCCGGTGTCCTTTACCTCGGATAAGATATTTCTCTGTATAAGATTCCTTATGGTCGTGTATGCGTCGTAATCCGGGAAGGAGCAGTGGTCGACAAGCTCCTTTACCGTCGAGTAGTACTTCGTAAGGAATATTATTTCTGAAATGGCCGGCTTTAGCCCCTTTGGAAGCGTTGCGGTGTCGACGTTAACCTTGATAAGGGAATTATCGCGCGGGAACTTGTCTTTATCCCTCTCGAACTCATCGAAGAGCCTGGCGCCTTCCATTAGAAGGTTTCCTGTCGGCACGTCGATTTTTTGCGGCACGTTAACAGGCTCCGGCACGAACTCAAAGGCCCCTTTGGGCCACATGAAGAAGCGGTAGAGGGCCTTTTCCTTCTCGGCCTCGGCAACGGTAGCGTTAAACACCTGGCCGCCCTTCATGTATATCTTGCCGACGTGCTTGTCGCCCTGTATGGTAAGGACGCCTTCCTTCTGGTTAAAGTGCAATACCTGAAGAAGATCCACAAGCGACATCTGCGCCAGGTCTCCCCTGATGTGCCCTGCCGCGTCCGCGCCGGAAGCTATAAACATGCCCTGCTTTACTACGCCGTAGAGCTCGCCCCAGTGGAATGGACGTACGAGTATCGTGTCAGTGCCAGGACGGTAGCCCTTTACGTCGGTCTGCTTGTCCGCTATGAAGACAAACGGCACGGACGCCGTCTTAGGGTTGCTTTTTACCATCTGAAGGAGCCTGTCTGCGGTAACGCCTGCGATGTTTACGTCGCATATTATGACGCCAGGGGCACGCTTTATGACCTCTTCCATGGTCTTTGCGCCGTCATTCGTAACGACGTGCTCGAGGGCGTTTTCCTTTAGCCCTTTTGTAATGGAGGAGGTATCCTCGTCGTTTTTCAGCGCGAGCAGTATGTATTTGGTCTCGGCCATTAGAGCTGCTCCTGCAGATACATGTCTCTCTGGAACTTGGTGATAAGACCCTCGACGATATACGGGTTAGCAGTGTGGAAACAGTTATACGTCTCCCCCCAGCTCTCTTTGCATATAAGCGCATAAGCCGCGTGCTCGGTAAGGAAGAACGTAAAGAGCATCTCGGTTACTCGCGGGTCGTTTATGGTAATGGCAATGGCATTACGGATGTCGGCGTTCTTGTCGACGTGCTCGCCGACGAGAAAGACTTTTGTAGAGCTCCTGCCCATGTTCTTTATGGTCTTTAGTATCGGCAGGTCTGCGGATATGTTCTTTGCGCCTATGTAAAGCACGCCGCGCCTGTCGGGGTTTCGTATGATCTCTTTTATGATAGCGTCGTTGATGCGGCCGATATAGTCCATGTTAAAATCGCTATTGCCGCCGGCATCGAAGGTCTGGAAGTCGTAGCCCGAGAGGCTCCCGGAGGTAAGAAGCGCAACTACCTCCCAGAAGAGCTTTGTCTTTAGCTGCTTTTGCTCCCAAAACGATGTCTTTATCTCGTGGAGCCTTGTGGTGGCCATGTTAACGAGCTCGCCGTACCCGACCGAATCCTTCGGGAACGTGGACTGCGACACCACGACAGATGCATGCGGGTCGCCCTTGTGCGTGTAGGGCTCGAGCGCCTTGGTGAGCTTCTTTAGCGTTATCAGGGAGCCGAAGTAATCGGTATTGGGAAGCACCATCAGCACGCGCCGCTCATCGAGCTTTCCGGCAACGTCGCAGTTGCGGATTACCTTGATGACGATGTCGGAAACTATCTTCATGAAGGACTCGAGCTCCGCGCCCTCGGCCTTTCTCGCGCCGCTAGCGAAGCTGTCTACCTGAAGAAGTATCACCGAAAACGACATGCCGTAGCGCTCGGCCCTTACGCTCTCTATCTTTCCGTACTCGTTTACGAAGAAAGAGTCGTAGATGCGCCCTTCGATGCTCTTGGTCATTTCCTCGAGCCTCGATGGCTTTGACGCTGCGGCCTCTTCGGCCTCGGAAAGTTTTTCGAAATCTACGAAATTATCGGACATTATTCTCTCTGCCCCGCTACATCTTGTACTTCCCGAAAGATTCGGGAGTAAGGTTCTCAAGCGTTTCACCGCCGGCCTTAGAGCCGTCGGCGGTCTTCGGCGCCTTGGAATAATCCACCGAGCGCGACTTTTCTATTATGGACGCCTCCACGAATATCGGCGACGACATCCGAAGCGCAAGCGCTATGGCATCGCTTGGCCTCGCGTCCACGGCTATGACAGCTCCGGCGTGGTTTAGATGTATTGTCGCGTAGTAGACGTTTTCCCTCAAGTCGTTTACCTCTATCCTCTTTAGCGAGACATCGACCTTATCGAGCACGTTCCTGAAAAGGTCGTGCGTCATCGGGCGCGTAAACTTCATCTTCTCTACCTCCGAGGCTATCGCGCTTGCCTCGAGCACGCCTATCCAGATGGGAAGCGTATTGTCGGAGTTTACGTCCCTAAGTATCACTATCGGCGCATTTGTCATGGGGTCTACGGTAATGCCAGCCACGCGCATCTCTATAAACACGGCACAATCCCCCTTTCATCCTTTGCTTCTACTGTAACGGCCGCTCCGCGTAGCGAATTCGCGTACGCCTTCTCTATTCTCACGCCGACCTCATCCCCTGCCGCTATCCCCTTTGCCTTCGGAAAGTTTACGGCCCTCGAGCACGGAGACCTTCCGGTTAAATCGTCTGCCGAGACCTTGCTTTCGCCCTCGACAAGAACTTTCACAGTTTTACCTTCGAGCGCCCTGCTCTTTTCAAACGATATGGCGCGCTGGAGCGTCTGTATCTCTTCGAGCCGTATTGCCTTCACGTCCTCGTCTACCTGGGCATCAAATGCAGCTGCCTCTGTGCCCGGGCGCGGCGAGTACTTGAAGGAAAATATATTGTCAAAGCGAACGTTCTTTAAGAGCCTTATCGTTGCCGCGTGGTCCTCATCAGTTTCTCCGGGGAATCCGGCTATTATGTCTGTTGTAAGCGCCATGTCCGGGTAAAGGGTCTTTAGCCTCTCGACCTTTGCCATGTAGGACTCGATTGTATACCCGCGCTTCATTGCCTTTAGCACGTTATTGGAGCCCGACTGCGCCGGAAGGTGCAGCGCCCTCTGGAGCTTTTCTTCTTTGCCAAAAAGCTCGATTAATTCATCCGACATGTCCTTGGGGTGCGATGTGACGAACCTTACGCGCTTTATGCCGTCGACATTCGCGACCATGCGTAGCAGCTCGGGAAAGCTCTTTTCCCCTGCGTAGGAGTTGACGTTTTGCCCGACAAGCGTTACCTCTCTTGTGCCCTTGTTGGAGAGTTGTTTGACCTCGTCGATTATCTCGCTAACGCTTCTGCTTGCCTCCCTGCCCCTTACATACGGCACGATGCAATAGGCGCAGAAGTTGTCGCACCCGCGCATGATGCTAACGAATGCCTTTACTCCCGCTTCTTCTGCAACCTCGTACTCGTCTCTGTCGATGCCTTCCTTAAAGTCCGTGTACGCTGCCCTTATGCCTGTTTCAGCGCCTTTTACTATGTCGCCTATCTTGTGGATGTTGTGCGTGCCAACGACCACATCCAGAAACGGCGCCCTCTTTAGAAGCTCCTCGCCAGATTGCTGCGCAACACAGCCGCTAACGCCGATAAGGAGCCCGGGCTTATCCTTCTTCATGAGCTTATAGCGTCCAAGTGTCGAGTACACCTTGTGCTCGGCCTTGTCCCTTATGCTGCAGGTGTTTACGAGGATTAAATCAGCTTTCTCGGCGTCTTCGGTTGGAATGTAGTTATTCCTACGAAGCCGCTCGAGCATCCTTACCGAATCGTCCTCGTTCATCTGGCAGCCGAAGGTCTCTATGTAGACGCATTTGCTTGATTTTTCGGCTTTTTCGACAATGTCCATAAGTCAATAAATTAACCCGAAACAGGGCTATTAGTCAAGGATTGTAAAAGGTATAGAAAACCCGCACAGATAGGTACAGAACCCGGCCCTGCCTCAGTACACACCCATGGCATGGTAAGCGCGTTCTATTTTCTCTATGGCAATGTAATACGCCGCGGTTCTGTAGTCGGTTATGGCAGGGTTTTGCGCCATGACTTCGCGAATTTCCTGCCATGCTGTACGCATCGTATCGTCAAGGCCAGAGTACACGAGGTCAAGCTCGTCAGCTCCGCGAAGCAGTTCCTTATACGCCCATTCAGGGAGCTTCTTACCGGTGATTTCCTCGATTGCCTTTGTGATGTGCTGGCCCCTTAGCTCGTCGAAGCGCCTGCCCATCCTGCCAAACCGTATGTGCCCGATGTTCCTTACCCATTCAAAGTAGCTGACTGTAACGCCGCCGGAGTTAAGGAACGCGTCCGGGATGACTGTGATGCCGCGCTTTCTAAGTATCTCGTCTGCCTCGAATGTGGTCGGGCCGTTTGCAGCCTCGGCAACTATCTTAGCGTTTATCCTTCCCGCGTTCTCTTCGGTGATTACGCCTTCCATCGCAGCTGGCATGAGTATGTCGCATTCAATCGTCATGGCCCCGGCCCTGTCCTCGCCAAATGAGCCGCCTGAGAAGCCTTTTACTCCGCCTGCCTTGATTATGTGCGCCCTCAGGTCGTCTATGTTGATGCCCTTGGGGTTGGTTATAACGCCATCACGCTCGATTACTGCGATGACCTTGACCCCATCTTCCTCTGAAAGGAACTTTGCCGCGTGGTAGCCGACGTTGCCGAGCCCTTGCACGACCATGCGCTTATTGGAAAGGTCTCCGGAGAGGCCGCATTTCTCGACATCATCGATAAACCTAAAGAGCTCGCGAAGCGCGTACTGTATGCCCTTTCCCGTTGCCTCTGTCCTGCCCCTTACACCTCCAAGGTGCACTGGCTTTCCGGTAACGCACGCGATGTAGTTTATGTCCTCTGGATATAAATTCTTATAGGTGTCCATTATCCAGGCCATTTCCCTCGGGCCTGTGCCCATGTCCGGGGCCGGGACGTTTGTTGCGGGGCTTAAAAAGCCGCGGATTGCGAGCTCTCTTGCGTACGCGCGCGTGATTCGCTGAAGCTCGTCGCGTTCGTATTTTAGCGGGTCTACACAGAGCCCGCCCTTTGCGCCGCCAAAGGGCACGTCAACGATTGCGCACTTGTATGTCATTAAGGAAGCAAGCGCCTCGACCTCGTCCTGATTAACGTCGGATGAGTACCTGATGCCGCCCTTTACAGGGAGCATGTGGGAGCTATGTGTTGCGCGATATCCGGTGAACATCTCGGTCTTGCCTTTGATTTCCACCGGGAACTGGACTTTGATAACAGCGTTACACTGCTTAATAGCTGCCGCAAGGCCGGGGCTTAATTTTTTTACAATCATCGCCCTGTCGACCATCAGGTCTACGTTCTCGCGAAAGCTTTTCTTTTTATTTGGCATATGGAAGTGTCCTTTTTAGTTTGCCCCTGCGGGGCGGCTTTGAAGTATTAGACCTGCGAGTCAAAATGACAACTTCTTCGTCATTCCCGGCAGGCCGAGGGCCTGCACCCAAATGTAAAAACAATTCCTCCCACCACGTCATTCCCGCGCTCATTTGGGCGGGAATCCAGCGTCTTACCTTATTTCCTCCCCTTTACAAGGGGCTGGGCTCCCGTTGCGCGAAGCCATTGCAACGGGAAGCGGAGGGGTAAAATCTGTCTGTCATCCTGAACTTGATTCAGGATCCATTTTTAAAAAATCGAGATGCTGAAATGAATTCAGCATGACAAAAAGTTTCGTCATTCCCGCAGAAGCAGAAATCCATTTTTCTAAAAAAACTTTGCGCTGGCCGCGCGGCTTTGGCCGTAAGGTCTGCAAGGCTGCGACCCCGCCGCATAACCACCTCACGTATTGCCCCGCTTAAATCGCTTCGCTCATGCAACCCCGGCAATACGTCCGCCCCTTATGCGGCCCGCTTAAGCCTTGCCTGGCCTCACGGCCGGGGTTTGAAAAGAATCAAGCGCCGTAACCCCTCACCTTTATCCTCTCCCCAATGCGATTGGGGAGAGGAAATTCTTCTGCTGGTTCGGGTTTATAACCCGAACCGAAAAGTTTTGGTTCAAGTTGCAAACTTGAACCAGCGAAATAAAAGATGGGCAATGCCCGCCCTACGCCGAATAGATGGTGGGCCGTGCCACCCTACTAACTACCCATCTTTTACATTCTCAGCTTTCATTCTTTTAATTTTCTCGTCACGCCACGCCTCGTATTCTTCCCGTAATTTTGTCAAAACAACATAAGGGTCTTCGCTATAGTTTATACCTTTCACTATTGAACTTATACTAGCAGTAGTGCCAAAACCTTTTTCTGAAGCAATAAAGTAATTCCAGCCTAAATCAGTTCCAACCGATTCTATATCATTTAAAACAAAAAAAATCAGGTCCAATGTTTGCCACATAGATTCAAGCACCTCAAGAGATCCGTACATTGATCCTCTTTTTTTAGATGCTTCCATGATTCCATCTATAAGCCGTTTTATTTTAACTATTTTTTCTTCTGGCTCGCCCACAAACAACTCCTCTAATAATTACCTTGTCCATTACAACACAGTCTTAACAACTGGGGTGGCACCACCTAAAACTTGGGTAGAAAACTTCTGCTGGTTCGGGTTTATAACCCGAACCGAAAAAGTTTTGGTTCAAGTTGCAAACTTGAACCAGCGAAAAATCGAGATGCTGAAATGAATTCAGCATGACAAAAAGTTTCGTCATTCCCGAGGTATTAATCGGGAATCCAGCGTCTTTGAAGCTTTACCCCTGCGGGGCGGCTTTTGGGTATGAGGCCTGCAAGGCTGCGACCCCGCCGCACGGCCTCCTCGCATCAAACCCTGCCTTAAATCGCTGCGCTCATGCTCCCCCGGTTTGCCGCCCTCCTCCCGTGCGGCCCGCTTAAGCCTTGCATGGCCCCATACCCGGGGATTTGAAAAAATCAAGATGACATGCTTTATAAAACACTTTATGCGCCATGTCTTTTTTACCAAGCCTCGGCATCTTTCAGTCGCTCGACATCATAAGTTAATTGTTTAATCATTTGACGTACATACCAATAAAGACCTTCGACCTTTAGCAATATTGCATAGCCATGCGTTCTTCTGACTTTAATTATTGCGCCAGACATACCTTCAGGACGAATGTCAGTTTCCAATTGTTGGATAGCCAACTCGTCCATGCCTGGAGAGTCCCGATCAATTTTTAATGCAACAATTGCTCTATTACCAGGAAAAATTTCCTTTATTAAGTCAAAATCGAGCTTAGCCGCATTATGTATCAATGGATTCCTAAAAACGTGATAAATTATTCTTGCAGCATACTCTGGTGCTACTCCGCTTTCTTTGGGTCCCCCGTCCCAAGGAAAGTACTCTTTTACTACTTTTTTAAAGTTATCACTAGAATCCTGTTTTTGCTCTTGGTTATAAAAAACTACGGAACATCCTGCTATAACCGAAAAAAGAATTGTAGCAATTGAAAAATTTAATCCTGCTTTAATCCCATGCTCTGGCATTGGAAGTCGCAACATTGCATGTATATCTTTTAAAGAATTGTTCTCTATATTTCCCCTTATGAATTTTCTTAGTTTCTCTGAAATTTCAGGATTAATATTTAACTCCGAATAACTCACTTTCCCTCCACCCCCAAAAACCGCCAAGTTTGCCGTCAGGCGAGGCAGCGGGCGGTTTTGCTCCGCAGGCGTATTCGACAATACGTCGAGGAAGTAAAAACGCCCGCTAACGACGCATCACGGCAAAATCGGCGGTTTCCTTTTGTCCAAAGGTTGCGCTTGCATCAAACCGCCTTCGCCGCCTTCCTCTCCTCAACAAGCGATAAAACTTCTCTTACCATCCTCTCAACAATTTCGTCTTCCTTTATTTTCGCAACCACCTCGCCGCTGCGGTAGATGAGCGCAACACCGTCGCCCCCTGCCATTGCAACGTCGGCTTCTTTTGCCTCTCCGGGGCCGTTCACAACGCACCCCATTACTGCTACTGTGACGGGCTCTTCAACGTGCGAAAGGCGTTTTTCGATTTCAAGCGCGATTTTTTCAGAGTTAAGCCTTATGCGGCCGCATGTGGGGCAGGAAATGATGTTTATGCCGCGCTTTCTGATTTCAAGGGCCTTTAGTATCTCCCACGCAACGCGCACCTCTTCGACCGGGTCTGCTGTAAGAGAGACCCGAAGTGTAGAGCCGATGCCCATATGTAAGAGCACTCCGATGCCGACCGAGGACTTGATTGTGCCGGAGAAAAGTGTTCCTGCCTCGGTGATGCCAAGGTGGAGAGGATAGTCCGATACCTTTGAGAACGCCTCGTACGCTGCTATTGTCGAGTTCACGTTTGAGGACTTAAGGGAGACTTTTATATCGTGGAAGCCTTCATCTTCGAGAAGCTTTATATGGCGTAGCGCGCTCTCGACCATTGCCTCGGGTGTCGGGTGGCCGTACTTTTGGAGAATGTCCTTTTCTAAAGACCCTGAGTTAACGCCTATGCGTATGGGCGCTTTTCTGCTGTTTGCCGCGCGCGCGACCTCTCTAACCCTGTCCTTGCCGCCGATGTTACCGGGGTTAAGCCTTAGTCCGTCTGCGCCTGAATCTAGAGAAAGAAGCGCGAGTTTGTGGTCAAAATGAATGTCCGCGATGAGCGGTATGGAGATGTTCTTCTTTATTTCCTTTATCGCCTTTGCTGCTACCTCATCTGGCACTGCCACGCGCACTATTTCGCACCCTGCCTTTTCGAGCTTTAGGATTTGCTCGATAGTTGCGGCAGTGTTCGAGGTATCGGTGTTTGTCATGGACTGCACGCGCACGGGAGCGCCTCCGCCAACAGTAACCCCGCCTATGGAAATTTGTCTTGTTTTCCTCTTTGCCATGTGCTTAAAAACCCCGAAATCCGTAATATTATTAAGATACTACATAACAAGATAAAGTTAAAGTAAAAAAACGGCTGCGTTTGTGGCTATAACCTCCCTAATTTCAAGGGATTTCTTGCATTTGTGCCGATTATGATGTATATTTTAACAATGGAGAGAACCAAGCCATTTCTCGACGAGGCCACGCGGGAGGCCATCGAGGCAATACGCCATTCCGACCGTATCCTTGAGCTAAAGACCTTTAGCGAAATAGGCAAGGCGCTTACGTCCTCTGTCTCTCTAAACGAGGTCATGGAGGTCGCGCTCGAGCAAATCACAAAACTTCTAAGGGCAAAGTACTGGTCGCTTCTCCTGATAGACGAGGTAGCAGGAGAACTGAAATTCGAGATAGCCGTTGGTGAAGGCGCTGACAAGCTAAAGGAAATGCGGCTAAAGCTTGGCGAAGGAATCGCCGGCTGGGTCGCGGAAAAAGGCGTTCCGCTGCTTGTCCCGGACGTTCGCAGAGACCCGAGGTTTACGAAAAAAGGCGACAATGTGACGAACTTCCAGACGCGCTCAATCATCTGCGTCCCTCTTGTCACAAAGGGCAAAACACTTGGCGTAATAGAGCTTATAAACAAAGTCGAAGAGGACTTCTACGGCGAGCAGGACCTCTTTCTCCTCACCACCATGGCCGACTATACGGCCATAGCAATAGAGAACGCCCTGCTCTTCGACAAGATACAGCAATTGACCGTCACAGACGATTTGACGCAGCTTGGGAACTCGAGGTTCCTGCACACGTTCCTCGACCAGGAAGTCGAGCGCGCAAAGCGCTACGACGAGCACATATCCATGATATTCATCGACATGGACCACTTTAAGCAGATAAACGACGTGCACGGCCATCTCTGCGGCAGCAAGATGCTAACCGAGTTCGCGGGCATATTGAAGCGGGTTTTGAGAAAGGTCGACATCGCGTGCCGCTACGGCGGTGACGAGTTCGTAATAGTTTTACCGGCCACGCCAAAGGACAAGGCAAAAATCGTTGCAGAAAAAATTCTCACCGCGTGCAACGAGCACGTGTTCCTCAAAGAAGAAGGCCTCAATAAAAAAATGACGGCCAGCATCGGGGTCGCTTCCTTTCCAGTGGACGCCAAAAGCAAGCTCGAACTCATACAGCTTGCCGACCATGCCATGTACCGCGTAAAGAACCGATCGAGAAACGCGGTGGAGGTGGCGTAAAGCCTGCCTTAGATACGGAATATTTGCTTGACACAATCACATTAATTCCAAAAAGTAACGTATGCCGCTTATTCATCGGGAAGCGGCAAGTAAAGTATATTGTGTTAAAAAGAGGTCACGAGGAGGAACAGTGAAGTTCAACGTTAAAAGAGCAGTGTTCGTGTTGTTTTTCGTTTCCGGTTTCTGCGGTCTTCTCTATCAGGTAGTCTGGCTGCGCCTTGCCTTCCGTCATTTCGGCATAATAACGCCTGTGATGTCGGTTGTCCTGTCGGTTTTCATGCTGGGCCTTGCAATCGGCAGTTGGAGCGGCGGAAGATGGATAGCTACGTTGCACAAAAAAACCGGGATATCGCCGATAAGTTTCTACGCAATAACGGAACTGCTCATAGGCGTCGGCGCCGTGGCCGTGCCAAAGCTGTTTTTAATCTCGGAATCCTACCTTCTCTCTCTTGGCGATATGAACTCGGCCTCTTACCTGCTCGTATCGGCAATGTTTATGATGGCATGCATACTTCCGTGGTGTGTTTTCATGGGTTTCACCTTCCCGTTCATGATGGCATACCTCAAAAGCATTGATGCCTCCGAACGCACGAGCTTTAGCTTTCTCTACCTTGCAAACGTCATAGGCGCCATGACAGGCACGCTCATAACGGCATTTATCCTGATAGAGGTGCTTGGGTTCAAAAGCACGCTTTACGCAGCAGCAGCCGCGAACGTGGTCGTTGCCGCCGTAGCCTTTACAATAGGACGAAACGCCCCTTCCCCGTACACAAAGGCCGAAGCCGAAGAAGTTCCGGTAACAGCGCAGGCGCAGGCCGGAGAAAAGCCGGCGCTCTTCCCGTTGATACTGTTCATAACCGGCTTTATTTCCATGGCCATCGAAGTAGTCTGGGTCAGGGCCTTCACACCTGTGCTTGCCACAACGGTGTACGCCTTTGCATCCCTTCTCGCGGCATACCTGCTGGCGACCTTTGCCGGTTCGGCCCTGTACCGGCGGCATTCGACACAGGGCAGCGTTTTGACAAACGCCGCTCTCTTCGGAATTCTGGCGATAACGGCCTTCCTTCCTATAGTAATAAACGATCCGAGAATAAACTATAATCCGTTCGTCTTGCTGCTTTCCGTGATGCCGGTATGCGCCGTTATGGGATACCTTACCCCAAAGCTGATTGATGCATACTCGAATGGCGGCGCAAAAAGCGCCGGACGCGCGTATGCCGTCAACATAGCCGGGTGCATTGCAGGTCCGCTCTTCGCATCATACGTCCTGCTTGCTAATTTCGGGGCGCGCCTCTCCATGGTAATTCTCGCGCTGCCTTTCTTGATACTCTATGTCGCGTACCTGCGCAGCGCGTCTATCGGGAAAACGGCAAAGGCTGCGATGTTGTCGCTGTCGGCCGTGCTGCTCGTTGTGACAATATTCGCAAGCGCCTCGTATGACGAAAGAAGCCGGCATGTAAATTACACAAAGGACGCCGCCGTGCTCCACGATTACACGGCTACGGTCATTGCTCACGGCGAAGGTATGAACAAGCAACTGCTTGTAAACGGTAAAGGCATGACAGCGCTGGTGCCTGTGACAAAAATGCTCGCCCACTGGCCAATCCTTTTGCACGACGGCAAGCCCGAGTCGGCACTTATCATATGTTTTGGCATGGGCACAACATACAGGTCACTTCTAAGCTGGCCTGTGGATGTCACGGCCGTCGAGCTTGTTCCGAGCGTGCGCGATCTTTTTTGGTACTTTCATGCCGATACCGAAACGGTGCTGAAAGATCCCCGCGGAAAAATAGTGATCGACGACGGAAGGCGCTTTCTGTCGAGAACCAACAAGAAGTACGACATCATAACCATAGACCCGCCGCCGCCGATGACGGCGGCAGGCACGGGATTCCTGTATTCGCGCGAATTTTTCGAAACGGCCAAGGCGCATCTTAACGATGACGGCCTTCTTCAGCTCTGGATGTGGCCGGAAGAAGCCGATTTATACACTAGCATCGCGATAAACCAATCTATCACCGATGCGTTCCCTTATGTGAAATTATTCAACGCCTTCGACATGAAGAGAGGATTCCTGTATATAGCCTCTATGAAGCCGATAAATGTGCCCACGGTTAACGAGATGCTCAAGAAAATGCCGCAGGCTGCGCAAAAAGACATGGTAGAATGGACGCCCAATCTTTCACCGGCACAGATACTCGAACTGACGCGCAAAAATTCCGCCGATGCTCCCAAAACGCCTCTTACCGCCGCAAACAATATCATGCTAACCGACGACCGCCCTGCAAACGAATACTTCCTGGTGCGGCAAATATTGGGCGGCAAATAAAAATAAATCTTGAAATAAAATATGCCTGCAAGGCCGCTGTGGCCTTGCAGGCATTATATTTTGCCAGCTTGATATACCTTTTGTTCGCGCGCTTAGTGCTTATAGCGCTCGTGGCACGCGTTGCAGCTTTTTGTGAGAGCGGCAAGGGACTTAAGCGCCGCCTCCCTGTCGCCTTTTGCCGCGTTCTCAGAAAGCTCGTCCGCTTTCTTATGGGTATCCATGCCGAGAGTGAAAAGCTCTGCCTCGCCGCTCTTATCCGAAAGTTTTCTGCACATTACCGCTTCTTCTTCGCTCGTGCCGAGGTTTTCCTTGGCTATCTTTGCGGCCTTGTCGAGTTCGTTGGCCGATATGGCAGCCGTTATCTCCGCGAGGCTGTCCATATGCTTTACCATCATTCTCTTTTGCATGGCCTTTAGCTCATGCGGAAGCTTTAGCGTAATGCGCTCATCGGGCGTTGAGATGCCGTGGTGGCCGTGCATGTCGCCGCTCTCAGCGTGATGGCCGCCTTGATGGTGGCAGGCGGCAAAAGTAGCTGCCGCGCCGGCAATAAGTACTGCAGTAAATATCCTTTTCATCCGTGTTACCTCCGTGGTTTTGATTTGATTATTATACCTTGCCAACGCGCGTTTTAAGATGACAAAAATCATGTTCTGCCGTAAACGGCATTCTTTAAAACGCTTTTTTACTGTCCAAAAGTATTGTCACAGGGCCGTCGTTAACAAGAGCAACCTCCATATGCGCGCCAAAGGCCCCTTCTTTGGTATCGATGCCGAGAGAGCGCGTTTCGCTAAGGAGTTCCTCATAAAGACGTTTTGCAGCATCAGGACCTTCCGCATTATCAAATGACGGCCTCCTGCCCTTACGCGCATCGGCAAGGAGCGTGAACTGCGAGACTATTATTACCTTGCCGCCGGCTTCCTTTACATCCAGGTTCATTTTGCCTGAGTTGTCGTAGAATATCCTTAAAGCTGCAAGCTTCGTGGCAATGTACTTGATATCCTCCAAGGTGTCGCCTTTCTCCACCCCTGCAAGAACAAGAAGCCCCTTGCCTATGGAGGAGATTATATTACCTTCGACACTAATACTTGCAGAACTTACCCGCTGGATTACGGCTCTCATACGCTTCTCCTATTAGCGCACATCAAAGATGAAAGTATCATTAAAACCGCTACTCGCCGATTATCTTTACAAGCACCCTTTTCTTTCTTTTGCCGTCGAATTCGCCGTAAAATATTTCTTCCCACGGCCCGAAGTCGAGCTTGGCGCCGGTAACCGCGACAACTACTTCTCTGCCCATGACCGTTCTTTTAAGGTGAGCATCCCCGTTGTCTTCTCCGGTAAGATTGTGCTTATAGTTTGCAGTCGGCTCGTGCGGTGCGAGTTTTTCAAGCCACTTCTCGAAGTCAGCGTGCAGGCCCGACTCGTTGTCGTTTATGAAAACGCTTGCAGTAATGTGCATGGCGTTTACGAGGCAAAGGCCCTCCTTTATGCCGGACTCCTTCAGGCATTTCTCCACCTCGCCGGTAATGCAGACAAAGCCGCGCCTCTCGGGCACATTGAACCAGAGTTCCTTACGAAAGTTCTTCATAGCTCTCCTCGAATAAATTTGTCGTTAATCGCCTGTTGTCTCAGCTTCGAACTTTCCGTCGGTATAATAATGCACTCCCACGGCCCTCTCGTAGACCTCGCTGCCAATAGCGTCCACATTAAGCACCATCCGCGCCACATGTGTCCACTCGCCCCCAGGCTTATCAGGCGCAAGATAATCGAACTCCTTATTTTTGGGGTAAACATGTATAAAGTCGCCTCCGCCCCCGGCCAACTCGTGCTCCTCATACACAGCGTTTTTGTTCCTGATAAAAGCCAGTAATTTACCACCTTGCCTTCCTGAAATACGTATAAGAATTGCATAGTCGTCGTTCTTATTATCTCCGTCGAAGTCGGCACGCAAGACATTGGTGTCATAAAGCTCCCGGCCTGCGTTGTGCATGTCGCCGATTATGTACTTATCTACCGGCTGCGCCTCCCATCCGGTGTATTTTGCGTCGAGTATCTTGATTACGGCCCCCGGAAGCTTATCTGCGGTTATTGCATACTTGCTTCGTTTGGATTTACGCCCTTCTTCGGCAAAAGATTCTGGGCCAGCCATTAAAAGCACTACGCATGTCGCTGCCGCAGCGATAAGCGCGAACGCCTTTTGCAACGGTCCGGCACATACCAGTTCTCTCCAAAGATTCATAAGTCATCTCCTCATACCGGCAAGTAAAAACAAAAGCCCGGCCCTTTTTACAAGGCCGGGCTCGTTATGTTCATGGAGCGGGCGAAGGGAATCGAACCCTCGTATGAAGCTTGGGAAGCTTCCATTCTACCATTGAATTACGCCCGCGCTACCCGTTAATTATATTGCCAATGCGTTTTCCAAGTCAAGCGCATTAAATGCCTGCAAAGAACGTCCTACATCCCTCTCGACTTCATCCACTTCTTGTATTCCGCGCTCTTTACGAAGCCTGAGTACGCCTCTATCTTTGTCAGGTCCTCGAATTCCATCTTGAAGTCCTTTTCGAGCTTCGTTAAAAGAGTAGCCGTTTCCTTATAGTTCTTCTCCTGAAGCGATATGCTCACAAGCGCCCAGTACGCGTCGAGCATGTACGGGTCGGCGGCAATGGCCTTGGTGGCGGAGGCCTTGGCCCCGGCATAATCGCCTGCCACCATGTACACGCTGGAACGCAGATAATAAAGGTACGGGTCTTCGCCAATACGCTTATTCAGGCTGTCTATGGAGGCGATTGCCTCCTTGTATTTCTCTTTAATGGTATAGTAATCTATAAGGAGCAGGTCGCGCGCCGGGTCTCCCGGGTAAAACTTCTCGAAATCAGTGAGCGCCTTCATATACTCCTTCGTATCTTCTGTTGCGGAGGCATACCTGATCCTAAGAAGCATTATGGTCTTGTCTTTTTTAACGGATGCCGGAAGAGCGTAATACTCGGTAAGGGCGCCGTCTATATCGCCGTTGTTGCCAAGTGTCTGCATCTTCTTGATGTCCGGCAGATGTTTAACGAAGTCGGATTCCCAGCCCAAGGTCTTTCCGATGAGGCCCTTCTTTTCCTCGTAGATTATGGGCACAAGAACGCGCCTGAAGGTGTCGCTCGTGCGCTCGCCGTTAGAGAAAACGTACATGTCCTCGATTTTCACGGAATCGCCACCTTCGCCAAGATAGAGCTCGTAGTAATTGACGCCGCCATCATTCGTTATCATCCTGAAGAGCGCCTTATCCTTGGCGCGCATCTTTAAAAAGGTAAAGCTGCCTTTTTCGCCCATCATCGCAATGATGGTTGTTCCGACCGGGTTCGTTTTAAGCCCTTTTGTCATGCTCTCTATCAACGACTTCATCATCTTGTCGTCCACGTCGTAGCCGGAGACCGCCTTCCTGGTCAACCCTTCCATATCCAGGCTCTCGTTGAATAACTCAGGGTCACGCTCGTTCATGGACTGCTCGAGCTTTTCCAGAAATTCCTGAAAACCGGCATTTGCGGCATTGCTCATGTTGACGCTAAGCAGCACGCAAAAAACCGCTATAAGCGCCGTTAAAACAATCTTCGTTCTCATTTCGTAACATTCTCCTTTATTTGATTTAACAGCAATCCACGCAGTGCGTTAGCGAACGTAACTGACATATTCTATATGAACCGGGCTGAAAAATAAAGCGTAAACACAGCCGATTGGCAGCGAAGCTTGCCGCGTAAAAGCTTCTCTGCTATACTGTGTTTATCCGCACCCTGACATTCCTTTGGAGGAAGCAGCATGCCGAAAAAATACAAAAACCTCATAAACGGCAGATGGGCCGATGCCTCAAGCAAAGAAACCATCGAGAGCAGTAACCCGGCAAACGATTCCGACATCGTCGGTATAGTGCCCTCCTCCGGCAAAAAAGACATAGACGCTGCAGTTGACGCCGCGAGAAAGGCGTTTAATTCGTGGCGTCTTGTCCCTGCCCCAAAGCGCGGAGAGATCATATTCAAGGCAGCAGAAGCGCTCGTTAAACGTAAGGCCGAGCTTGGCAAGCTCGTCACTAAAGAAATGGGAAAAGTCCTTAAGGAAGGCCTTGGCGATGTGCAGGAAGCAATCGACATGGCCTACTTTATGGCAGGCGAAGGCCGCCGCTTATCGGGCGAGACCGTGCCCTCGGAACTTTCTAACAAAGACTGTAAGAGTATCCGCGTGCCAAAGGGAGTATTTGGCCTCATAACACCGTGGAACTTCCCTACAGCCATACCAGCGTGGAAGATATTTCCGGCGCTCATTAGCGGCAATACAGTTGTATTCAAGCCTTCGAGCTACACGCCTGTATCCGCAACAGTGCTCGTTGACATTATAAACAGCGCCGGGCTGCCGCCCGGTGTTTTGAACCTTGTACACGGCTTGGGAGAGGCTACGGGCGAATACCTTGCCTCGCATAAGGGGCTTGACGGCGTGTCGTTTACAGGCTCGAGCTCGGTTGGAGCAAAGCTTGCTTCGATATGCGCGCTAAGCGGCACGGAAATCACATGCGAGATGGGAGGGAAAAACCCCATCATAATAATGCACGACGCTGACCTCTCGCTTGCGCTCGAAGGCGCTCTATGGGCAGCATTTGGAACTACTGGGCAGCGCTGCACTGCAGCAAGCCGCATTATCGTGCATGAGAAGGTCTACAATAAGTTCCTCGCGCTCTTCACTGCAAAGGCGAAGAAGCTAAGGCTCGGTGACGGGCTTAAGCCGACGACCGACGTCGGCCCCCTTATAAATGAAGGCCAGATGCAGCGCGTGCTGCGTTATATCGACATCGGCAAAAAAGAAGGCGCAAGGCTCATGTGCGGCGGCAAGAGGGCTGCTGGCGGCGCGCTAAAAAAAGGCTTTTTCATCGAGCCCACGGTATTTGCCGACGTCGCTCCTTCCATGCGCATAGCAAAGGAGGAAATATTTGGCCCTGTAGTGTCGGTAATAAAGGTAAAAAGCCTTAAGGAAGCAATCGACACTGCAAACGGCACTGACTACGGGCTTTCGTCATCCATATACACTCGCGACGTGAACGCATCGGCTGTTGCGGAGCGCGATTTAAATAGCGGCATCGTGTACATAAATGCGCCGACAATCGGCGCGGAGATACAGCTTCCATTTGGCGGCATAAAGAAGAGCGGGCTCGGGCATAAAGAAGCAGGCGGCAGAGGCGGCGCGCTCGATACTTTTACGACCTGGAAGGTCGTGTACAGGGACTTCTCTGGCTCGCTTCAAAAGGCGCAGATAGAGGATTGAAATAGTTTTACTTTTACGGTGATTTTGTTATAATCACCACACACCAAATTTCTCCCTACGGAGGTTTAGTAGACGCATGGATCCGGTACATTTTTCAGCAGAAGAAATACTCGATATGGCCATCCGCATAGAAGAGAACGGGGAAAAGTTCTACGCCGCTGCGGCAAAGAGCGCGAAGAACCCGAAGCTTAAGGAACTCTTCGAGTTCCTCGTGAAAGAAGAACTAAAGCACGCAGCGTACTTCGGAAAACTTAAAAAGCTCGTTGCCGAGTACACCCCGCACGGCGCGGCAGACCCGTACCTCGACGAAGCGTCCATGTACATAAAGGCACTCTCGGATGCAAAGGTCTTCCATAGAGAGACCGACCCTAAAGAGCTTGCCAGAAAGACCGAGAACGAGGAAAAGGCAATTGATTTCGCAATAGAGGCTGAAAAGGAATCGCTCCTCTTCTACTACGAGATACAGAAGTCGATACGCGATAAGGACAGAAAGATAGTAGACGACATCATCATAGAGGAAAAGGACCACCTCCAGCGCCTTACAGCCATTAAGCACGAATTCTACGGCAAATAACTTTTAGCAGAGGAGATACTGCCATGACAGAATACGTAAAAACATACAAGTGTTCCAAGTGCGGCACAATGACCAGCGGCCGCGGGCATCTTTGCCACCCAAACCCCGAGGCAGGCCCGCATAAGTGCGAGTACTGCAAAAAGACCGTAACAGACGTGAGGCACGTGTGTAAGGAGATGCTCGACTCTGTCGAGTACATCTGCAAGAAGTGCGGACGCCTCTCGGCCTACAGCTCGCTTCTTTGCGAGCCCGAGCTCGTATCAGGGGACTAAAAAACTACCAAAGGACGCGGCGTGGCTAAACCAAAGAGCGTCAAAAATATGCGGCGCCACCTGACCCCTGCGCTCTTCTTCCACACGAAGATAACGGCGAAGAAGGCAAAAGGCGCGTGGGTCTATTCAAAAGACGGTAAAAAGTACCTCGACCTCGCGGCCGGGCTCGCCACCTTATCCACCGGCCACTCTCACCCGACCATCATAAAGGCCGCGACAAAGCAAATACAGAACTTCGTCCACTCGGGCTGCATATTCTACTACGACCCGATCATCGAACTTTCAAAGAAACTCGCCTCCATAACGCCTGGCTCCATAGACATGTTCTTTTTCTCGAACTCCGGGGCCGAGGCTGTCGAAGGCGCAATCAAACTCGCCCGCCACTATACCGGGCGCCAGGGCGTCATAGGGTTTACCGGAGGGTTCCACGGCCGCACGTACGGCGCAGCCACACTTACAACGTCTTCTGTGAAGTACAGGCGGCGCTACCATCCGCTCGTTCCGTCCTTTTATCATGCCCCCTACCCGTACTGCTACCGCTGCTTCATGGGCAGGGAGACAAACACCTGTTCGGTCGAATGCTTCACCTACTTCGAGCGTATGCTCGATCACCTCATCGCCTCAGATGAAGTCGCCTGCGTTATCATAGAGCCGGTGCTTGGCGAAGGCGGCTACGCCCCTGCTCCGCTAAAGTATATGAAGAAGCTTGCCGAGTACTGCAAGAAACACGGCATACTAATCGTCTCCGACGAAGTGCAAACGGGGTTTGGCAGAACTGGAAAGTGGTTTGCCATAGAGCACTACGGCATAAAGCCTGACATCATAACCCTTGGCAAGGGAATCGCCTCCGGGTTCCCGCTTAGCGCCGTAGGAGCTTCGAGCCGCATAATGGGCAAGTGGCCGGTTGGCGCGCACGGCACGACTTTTGGAGGAAACCCTGTTTCATGCGCAGCGGCTCTTGCCACTATCGGCGTCATAGAAAAAGAACGTCTTATAGATAACGCGCGCTCCCTTGGCGAGTACGGGCTAAAGCGCCTTCTCGAAATAAAGCGCAAACATCCCGGCACAATCGGCGACGTGCGGGGCCTCGGGCTGATGCTTGGAGCGGAGCTGATTACGGAAAACGAAAAGCCTGACCACGCGCTTACGATGCGCGTTGTCGAAGAGGCCGAGCGTCAAGGCCTAATAATAGTCGAATGCGGCATACACAAAAACATCATCCGCTTCATGCCTCCGCTAAACATCAAACGCGCGGAGATGAGCCTGGCGCTCGATATATTCGAGGCTGCTTTGAAGAAATCCTCGCGCCAAAGGAAATAGGCCGTGGCAAAAAAAAGAAGAATCATCATCATGGGGGCCGCGGGGCGCGACTTTCATAACTTTAACGTCATCTATAAAAACGACCAGACTGTAGAGGTCGTTGCCTTTACCGCAGCGCAAATCCCATACATAAGTAACCGCACGTATCCCCTTGCCGGAGATCTTTACCCGGACGGCATACCGATATACCCCGAAGAACAGCTCCCGGAGCTTATAAAGCGCCTTAAGGCCGATGCCGTTGTGTTCTCGTACTCGGACATCTCGCACATAGACCTGATGCACAAGGCCTCGGCAGTAATCGCGCTCGGCGCTGACTTTATCCTTCTTGGCTCGACAAGGACCATGCTAAAGTCCGTAAAGCCGGTGATATCCGTGTGCGCTGTGAGAACGGGCTCCGGGAAAAGCGGTGTTACGAAGCTTATCGTAAAAAGGCTCTCGACCCTCGGGCTAAAGACCGTGACGGTGCGCCACCCCATGCCCTACGGAGATCTTAGAAAAGAACGCGTGCAGCGCTTTGCAACTACCGCTGATATGACGGAGGCCGGATGCACGCTCGAGGAAATGGAGGAGTACGAGCACCTGATAGAGGCCGGGATAGTCGTCTACGCAGGCGTTGATTACGCGGCCATACTAAAAGAGGCCGAACAAGAAGCTGACGTGATAGTGTGGGACGGCGGCAATAACGACTTTCCGTTCTTCGAGCCGTCATTGGAGATTGTGGTTACTGACCCGCTTCGCCCCGGGCACGAGATAACGTATCATCCGGGCGAGGTAAACCTAAGGCGCGCAGACGTCATTATTATAAACAAGGTGAACACAGCGTTAACTACCGACGCCGAGACCGTAAGAAAAAACGCCGCTACCGTCAACCCGAAGGCCGTTATAATAAGTACCGAGTCAGTCGTGACCGTCGACGGCGCGCTCGACATAGCCGGGAAAAAGGCCGTTATCATCGAGGACGGCCCGACCCTCACCCACGGCGAGATGACCTACGGCGCCGGAATAATTGCGGCAAAGGAAATGAAGGCAGTGCCTGTAGATGCCAGAGAGTACGCCGTCGGCGCGATAAAGGACGTATTCGCGAAGTATCCGGCCCTCGATTCCGTAATACCGGCCATGGGGTACTCGCCGGAACAGGTCAAGGATCTCGAGACAAGCGTAAACAATACGCCTGCCGACATTGTCATGATAGCGACCCCGGTGGACCTATCGAGAATAATAAAGTTCAACAAGCCAGCGGTACGCGTAAGGTACGAGGTAAAGGAAACCTCGGAGCCCGGGCTTGGCGGCATCGTAGCGGACTTTATCGCATCGTTTAAGAGCTAAAATGCTAAAGCGCGTTCTTAACTACTTCGCCAAGCGCTACATTGCCGGAGATACGCGCGAGGATGCCGTTGAGGCCGTGCGCGCGCTAAACGGCCAAAACGTGCTTGGCATAATCGACCATCTTGGCGAAAACGTCACAAAAAAAGAAGACGCTGATAAAAGTGTTGCCGAATATGTCTCGCTTCTTCGAGCAATAGAAAAATCCGGCGTAAAAAGCACTGTATCGCTAAAGCTCACTCACCTCGGGCTCGATATCGGAGACAGCCTTGCCATGGAAAATCTCGAGCTGATCCTTTCGAAGGCCGGGACAAACTTCGTGCGTATTGACATGGAATCATCGGTCTATACTGGACGCACAATCGAGATTTTTCTTAAACTGTGCGAAAGACACCCTAACCTCGGCATTGCCGTGCAAGCATATCTTAAACAGAGCGAGCATGACATCGACATTCTCATAAAGCACAACTCAAGCGTAAGGCTCGTAAAGGGCGCGTACAAGGAGCCTTTGGATATCGCCTTTGCCGATAAAACCGATACCGACAAAAACTTCCTCAAACTGATGAAGAAACTTTTAAAGGCAAAGGGCAGGACGGCAATTGCGACACATGATGAGAAAATAATAACCGAGGCAATAAGGTTTTGCGAAGAAGAAAGCATACCAAAAGACACATTCGACTTCGAGATGCTCCTTGGCATCAAGCGCAAACTGCAAAAGGAACTTGCTTCCCGTGGTTTTAGCGTTCGCGTCTACGTGCCCTACGGAACAGAGTGGCTGCCCTATATGCTAAGGCGCCTTACCGAGAGAAAAGAAAATCTCTGGTTCGTGCTAAAGAATATCGTGGGATAAGCTCATGACGGCTCGGATGCCTCTACAAGCGGCCTTGTAAGCGCCCTCTCAAGAATGTCAGCGTAGGTTTCGCCGTCGCCGGGAAAGCATGCGTACCCGTAGAACATGCCTGCCTTGAACTCGCGTGGCGCATCCGACAATATATCGCGGTTAAAAACATCGACAACGCGCCTGTCGGTTTCAAGAAAAAGTATGCCGACTGTGTCGTCATCGAGCATGGCAACGGAATCGAATATGCGGATCTTGCCTCTTACGTACGTAAGAAGCCTCTTTATAAATTCCTTTTTTGCAAACCCCTTTATGCCGGTGAGCTCTCCGGCCCTTGCCGTAACGAACACAAACTGTTTGCCAAACCTTGCAGCTCTCTTTAGTTCCTCCTCCACCCTTCTCTCGAAGAGCCCGGGGGTTACGATATCCCATGCGTCTTTTGTCTCGGCGCTGTCGCGTATGGCCGCGAGCACGCGCTCGACGTATGCAACGAACCTGGCTATGACTTCGGTGTCGTTTTTGGAGAACGGCTGCGCGTAAGGGCTTTCCTCGTCAAAGCGGTTAAAGAGCGATATAAACCCCTCGACATTCCCGTCGGTAAGGATTGGAAAGGTAAGCATGCCTCTGATTACGGGGTTAGAGTCTTCGGAGAACTCTCTACGAACCGGCTCCTTTCTTCGCTGGACTTCCTTTACGGTCTCGTCCTCGAGCGGCAGAAACGACTCCTTCTTTTTCATGTTCTCGATGCCGAAGGTGGCGACGCGCTCGAACCCCGCGTCAGGCGAACTGCTCTTGATACGCAGCACCGCGCCCTCGGCATTTAGAATGTCCACGGCAGCTATCGTTATCATTGGATAGAGCTTTTCTGTATCGCGTATGGCAATCAGCTTTAACCCGGCCTCGTCGGCTGCGACAAGACGCTTGGATTTTGCCATGTCCTCGTCGTTACGCCTGTTGACGTAGATGCTTTCGGAAAGAAGCGCTGTCATCTCCTTTAAAAACGCCTCATTATATTTCGACAACCCGCGTTTAGATGATATCTCGGCAACGAACACGCCTACGGTCTGTTCCTTTGCTGTCATAGGAATGGCCATCAAAACGCGCTTTAGCCTTTTTTCCGGCAGCCTGTCGACAAGAACCACTTCCTTCATTGCCTCGATTGCCGCGCCTACAACGCCCTCACCGGAGGCAAAGCTCACGTGCCCGGTCGAAGGCGGTGTCTTTGCGCTGGAAGAATAAATAACGAGCCGCTTCATGTCCTCGTTATAAAGGTATATCGTGCACGTAAGCCCGGGGATGAGCTCCGAAAGCTTTCTGCACACGGTATTAAGGCGCGTGTGAAGCGGCTTATGGTCCGACATGCTGAACTCGAGCTTTTTCCAGAGGTCGAACTTCGCCGCCTCTATCCTCATCTTCTCGAACTCTCCGGCGCGGTTTATGACCTCTGCCGCTAGCCCGGAAAGGTTCTTTAGCAGTTCCATGTCGGCATCGGTGAAGGTCTTCTTCGAGCCCGATGAGTTGACGTTCAAAACGCCTATGACGCCGCTTTCTATAGTAAGAGGCACACATATCGCGCTCGATGCGCCGCGCCTTGTGCCGAGGCGGCCAAACTCCTCTTCCTTTGCCCTGCCGTTTATCAGTATGGGCCTGCCGTCCTTGGCGACCTTTCCGGAAACGCCATCGCCGAGCTTTACGTTTACCTTACGGATGATTTCCTCATCCATCCCTCTTGCAACTTCGATCTTGAGTGCCCCCTCGGCCTTGTCAACGAGCATTATGGAACCGGCATCCGCGCCGCTTGTCTCTATTGCAATGTCAAGAAGGCTTCCAAGGAGCTCGTCTCTATCGCTTGTGAGCTTTACGCCGTTCACTATCTCGCGTAGCGGCCCCAGGTAATTTGGCGAGGCATGTCCCGCAACAGCTCCTCTTACACCCCAGAGGAGGCGCGCGCTCAAGGCAGATAGCTTCTCGACATCGTCGAACTCGGAGGAATCGAGGAACTTGGCGGTTGCCGCGTCGTCCACCGCGTTTATGATGACGTCAAGAGAATCTATGGCCTTTATATCCTCGAGCTCATAGGTAACGCTTATGCCAAGCTTCTTCGATATCCTGTAGCCAAGCTCCATGAGCTTATAGAGCATGGCATCGGGGTTCGGGTCGGCAATAAGCACGATGCGGTTACCTTTGTCCTTCAGGAGGTCCGGTAGAAGAGAAAGCGCTTCTTTATTGGCGCCGATGATGGCGATGTTCTTTTTATTCGAAGCCATTGTCTTAGCCTATCCTCTCGAGTATGCCGAGGTCGATTAATTTTCTTATAAGCGCGGCCTTTTCTATATCTGCGGTTTCTATGGCCGCGGCCTGCGTATCCGGCGCTGTAGTCTCGTTAAACCTTCTGGCAGCCTCTTTCATGAGCCAGTCGAAGTCCTCGATGATGGTCTCCTCTTTGGGAAGCTCTCCGGTGGCAACGTCGAATTCGCCTTCCTTCCATCCAAGGAGCCTGGATAGCGCGTCAACGCCCGTGAAGCCGCGGTAATCGGCGTGCACGATGTTGCCATCCTTGAAGTACACGTTACCGTACCCGTGCTCTGACCCAAGATGCACGGCAACGGTCTTGCCTTCGGCATGGAGAATCTGAAAGATGTCCTGAAGATTGAGATCTTTTAAACGTCCCTTTACGCTCATAGGCGCTCCTGTTCCCCGCTATATTCAATTTTACGAACAAAAAAAGAGGCTGTTAAAGCTGCTTAAAGAACGTATAGTTACAGTATAGCAGAGTGCTGCGTATGGTCAAAAGACCGGCAAGGTGAAGTTCGGGTAGTTTTGGTGTTTTTTTAAGTATAGCAAAAATAGGCGGTTATGTCAAAGAAGGGCGGGGATGGCAACGATGTGTCACCATTATCAGGTAGGCCCTATTCCCTTACCTGCCCGTCTCCGTACACGATGAACTTTTGTGTTGTGAGGCCTTCGAGGCCCATGGGGCCGTAGGCGTGTATCTTGGTCGTAGAGATGCCGATTTCAGCGCCAAGGCCAAACTGGTGTCCGTCGCTAAAGCGCGTTGAGGCATTCACCATAACACTCGATGAATTGACGGTATCGATAAAGCGCTGGGCATTGGTATAGTTCTCGGTGATAATGGATTCCGTATGCAAAGACCCGTAATTCTCAATATGTTCGATAGCTTCGTCCATATCCTTAACAATCTTTATAGCTATTATAAGGTCAAGGTACTCTGCTCCCCAGTCCTCTTCCTTTGCAGCGGTGATGTCCCTTAATATCTTCCTCGTAGCCTCGCACCCGCGCATCTCAACGCCTGCTTCTTTGTAGCGGCCGTGTATCAGGGGCAAAAACTCCTTTGCCACCCCCTCGTGCACAAGTAACGTCTCCATGGCATTACACACCCCCGGACGCTGCACCTTGGCGTTGAATGCGATGTTCACGGCCTTGTCCATGTCTGCAGCCTTGTCCACAAACACGTGGCAGACGCCCTTATAGTGCTTTATAACTGGTATCTTAGAGTTCTCGACTGTAAAGCGTATTAGCCCCTCGCCGCCCCTGGGGATAATAAGGTCTATGTATTCCTCGAGCTTTAGCATCGCAAGCACAGCCTCCCGCTCAACCGTTGGGATGACCTGCACTGCAGCCTCCGGCACGCCTGTTAAAGCGCATGCAGCGGAAAGGCATTCTGCTATGGCCCGGTTCGAGTGTATGGCCTCGCTTCCGCCCCTAAGTATTACGGCATTGCCTGACTTAAGGCAAAGTCCTGCCGCATCTGCAGTGACATTTGGCCTTGACTCATAGATTATGCCGATCACTCCGAGCGGAATCCTCATGCGGCCGATTTTAAGGCCGTTTGGCCTCTTCCACATGGATGTCACCTCGCCTATAGGGTCAGGTAGAGCCGCAACCTCTCTTAGTCCGTCGGCCATGCCTTTTATGACCTTATCGGAAAGTGTCAAGCGGTCTATCATTGCCTTTGAAAGACCGTTTTTCTCGGCAGCTTCCAAATCCTTTTGGTTTTCTTTTTTTAAGGTATTGGCTCGTTTTAAAAGCTCATCCGCCATGGCATGAAGCGCCTTGTTCTTTATATCGGTAGAGAGCCTGGCAACGAGCCTTGATGCTGCCCGTGCCTCTCTTGCTATTTTCTTTACGAGTTCGGCTGTGGACATACGAATCCTCCTATAGCACTACCATGTCGTCACGGTGTATGACCTCATCCGAGACCTTGTAGCCAAGGGCCTTCTCTATCTCCGAGGTCTTTAAGCCCTTTATCTTCTCTATCTCAACGGAGCTGTAGTTTACAACACCTCTGGCGAACTCCATGCCCGAGGCATCCACGCAGTGTATTACATCGCCCGAGTCGAATGTGCCGCCGACACTCACAACACCGGAGGGTAGAAGCGACTTGCCGTTTAAGAGTAGCGCATTCTTCGCGCCGTCGTCGATAACCACCTTGCCAGTTGGCCTTGTCGAGTACTTTATCCAGTGTTCTTTGCTTGAAAGGTAACCTTCTTTCACTTTAACAAACGTGCCAACGGAACTCACGGCAATACTTCCAGCAGCAGTGGCCGATTGTTCGAGAGTGTCCAGATCGAACCCTGATGTAATAACCGTCTCGCAGCCGTGATGGGCGGCGATTTTCGCGGCCGTAATCTTCGAGGAAATCCCGCCCGAGCCTGCCGCGCTCGTTGTGGCGCTCTTTTCCGCCAACTCGAATGCGTCTATATCGCTTATCACCTCGATGCGTTTTGCATCTCGGTTGACCTTCGGGTCCTTGTCGAACACGCCGTCTATGTCAGAGAGAATTACGAGCCTGTCGGCGCCGACGAGATTTGCAACAAGCGCGGCGATTTTGTCGTTATCGCCGTACTTGATCTCCTCGACAGCAACCGTGTCGTTCTCATTTATAATGGGAAGTATGCCGCGCCCGAGAAGCTCGGTAAGAGTATTTCTGGCGTTAAGAAAGCGTTTTCTATCGCCCATGTCGTCGTGCGTAATAAGCAGTTGCGCGACATTTACGCCGGTCTTCGAGAACGCCTCGTCATACCTTGCCATAAGACGCGACTGCCCAACCGCCGCAACAGCCTGCCGCCCGGGTATGGTGGAGGGCCGCTCCTTCATACCAAGCTTTTCCATGCCCATTGCGATTGCGCCGGAAGACACAAGAACGCACTTTGTGCCTGCCTTCATAAGAGCGGATATCTCGGTTGCAAGCTTGGAAAATATGTCGCAGCGCTCGCCGCAATCCTTACCGCGTACGCTCCCCTTTACGCCCGTTACAACGGCGCTTCCAACCTTTATAACAACGCGCTCTATCTTATTATTAGAAGTTTCCTTCCCCATACCGTTAAACCGATTTTCTAAGCTTTACTACCTCTTTTCCCACGTAATCCACGAGCTGCTTTAGCCCCTTACCGGAGGCAGCCGATATCTCGAATACCTTTATACCCTTACGCTCGAGAAATTTCAACAGTTTAGCTCCCCGCTCCTTTGCCCCTGTTATGTCGGTCTTATTCAGGGCCACTACCTGCGGTCTTTTCGCGAGCTTTACGTTGAACTTCTTTAGCTCCGCGTTCACTATATCGAAGTCGTCCTTTGGCTCCCTCTCGGTCTCCGGCGAGAGGTCTACTACATGCACGAACATGCTCGTTCTCTCGATGTGCTTTAGAAACCTTGTGCCAAGCCCCTTGCCCTCGTGCGCGCCCTCGATAAGACCCGGTATGTCGGCAACCACGAATCCTCCGTACTCTCCAAACTTAACGACCCCAAGGTTCGGGATAAGGGTTGTAAACGGATAATCAGCGATCTTCGGCTTTGCAGCAGATATGGCAGATATAAGAGTCGATTTCCCGGCGTTTGGAAACCCTATGATGCCAACATCCGCAAGAAGCTTTAGCTCGAGCTTTAACGCGCGCTCTTCTCCCGGCATCCCCGGCTGCGCTCTTCTTGGGGCCTGGTTGGTGGAGCTGGCAAAGCGCGCATTGCCCTTTCCGCCTCTACCGCCCTTTACAACGGTAAAGCGCTGTTCGTTCTCGGTAAGGTCGATGATAACCTCATCGGTCTCAAGGTCTTTTATAAGCGTGCCTGCAGGGACCTTTATCTCAACATTGTGCCCGTTCCTGCCGTGACAGCCGCTGCCCATGCCATGCTCGCCTCTCTCGGCCTCGTAGATGCGCTTGTAGCGAAAGTCTATCAGGCTCGTTAAGTTCGAGTCGGCAACGAAGGTCACGTCCCCGCCGTGGCCGCCGTCTCCGCCGTCAGGGCCGCCCTTAGGCACGTACTTTTCGCGCCTAAAGCTCACGCACCCACGGCCTCCGTCACCGGCCTTTACCGTTATTTTAGCCTCGTCTATGAAGTTCATTTAAGTTCCCCGGAAAATAAAAAGGGCGAAAAAGAGACCAGAGGTTTCTTTTATCGCCCTGAATTTTACGAAACCGGAATATTGCCCGGTCGCAGCATCAAAGGGCCGGCTTACTGCACCGGCGCTACGTTTACGATTTTCTTCGAGCCGCTTTCCTTGAACTCGACAACGCCGCGTACCTTGGAAAATAGCGTATAGTCCTTGCCCATGCCGACGTTTAGGCCGGGATATATCTTCGTGCCTACCTGGCGCACGATTATAGTGCCTGCGTTAATGACCTCGCCGCCGTAGCTCTTTACGCCGCGTCTTTGGCCGTTGCTGTCTCTGCCGTTTCTGGAACTTCCGCCCGCTTTTTTATGTGCCATGGTGTCTAAAACCCTCCCTTAAGCCTTTATTTCCTTTACGCGTATGCCCGTAAGGTTCTGCCTGTGCCCCTGCTTCTTTGCGTAGCCCTTCCTTCTCCTCTTTTTAAAGAGAAGCACCTTCTTGGTCTTTTTCTGCTCGAGGATCTCGCAAACCACACTTGCGTTCTCGACAGTCGGCGCGCCTATCTTTATGTCAGCGCCCTCGCCGATAGCAATAACGTCCTTTATCTCAACTGTTGAGCCCACTGTGCCGTCGAGCTTTTCGACCTTTATCGTGTCGCCCTTGGCCACCTTGTACTGTTTTCCGCCTGTCTTTATAACCGCATACATTTCTTAAGTTCCTCCGGGAATGATAGTAATAGGTAATATTAACCGTTACTTCGCCGATTGTCAAGCATTTTATAAGGGTTTTCTCCTTCTAATGCCCGGCTGCCCCGGCAGGTGTTGCGTGATGCGATTTTGCGTGGTGAACGCCTATTTTACGCTCTTTTAAGGCGTTTAGCCCCTCCTCCACATAGGCCTTAAGCTCCTTTGCCATTTTGCCCCTGCGCTCGGTTTCCTTACCCTCGGGTATGACAACGGACTTTGGCGGGTGCTTTGTGTCGTATTCATAGAGCACGGGCTTTTCCTTGGGTGCAACAATGTATATCCTGTTGTCCTCTACAATAGCGACATTTTCATCCCCGCCCGAATGCTTTATAACGGCAAAGCCCTTATCTTTCAATGCCTGGGAAAATAGATTTCTGCCCCAGCCCTGGTGCGGCGCATCGCTTCCGATGAGAGCAAGAACGCTTGGCCCGATGTCTACATGGCTTGCAACCGTATCGCGTCTTACGCCATGCGCCTTCAAAAGTTTCGGAGAATAGAAAAGAAGCGGCACATGGAGCTTATCGAGGCTCATGTGCGTTATCGGCCACTCGGTACCTATGCCGTGGTCCCCGGTTATGACAAAAAGCGTATTGTCGAAATATTTTTCCTTTGACGCGGCCTTGAAGAACTCGCCAAGGGCCCAGTCCGCGTACTTCATGGCGTTGTATCTATTCTCCATTGCATCGCCGGACTTTATACGCTCAAACGGCAACGGCGGCAGATTAAACGGCGAATGGTTCGTAAGCGTAAGGATTGCGCCGAAAAACGGCTTGTCCTTCGACATGTTCTTGAATTCCTCGTTGGCGCGCATGAAGACGTCGTAATCGGCGACACCCCACACCGGGTCGACGAACGTGGGGTTCACGTAATCGTCCGTGCCAACGAACTTATTTATGCCGTGCTGCCTGAAAAATCCCTCTTTATTGTCCCAGGAGAAAAGCCCGTTATAAAGGAAGATGCTATCGTAGCCTTTTGACGTAAGAATCGTCGGAAGCCCCGAGAACTCCTGGTACGCGTCCATGGTCTTCATTAGATACTCATGCCCTGGAAGGTTCGGAAAAGACGTAAGCGAGGCGAACACGCCCTGGTGCGTATGAGAGCCGTTCGAGAAAGCGCGCTCGAAAAGCACGCCGTCCTTTGCAAGTTTATCGAACGAAGGCGTTATGTTGTGCTCATCTCCAAGCGAGCCAACGAGACGGCCCGAGAAACTCTCCATTAGTATTATGACGACGTTTACGGGCTTCTCCGGCTTTTTCACGAGATACGCATTGGCGGTCTCGGGGCCTTCTTTCCTAAGAAGAGGCAACTCAGCGCTCGCAAGGTCGGTCTCGGTAGTCTGTATAAGCATGTCATGCGTGATTTTTTCCGCGTCCTTTGCCGAATACGTCTTAGTCCAGTAATTCTCCTTTGTCGAAAGCTTTTCAAGAGAACTCCTGCCAAGCGTGAACACGGCATTTAAGGCAAGGTTATTTGCAAATGCCTCGTCCGAAAAATACGCATCCCCCCACCTAAGCGGCTCCTTGTAGAACCCTCCCCGCATGCCAAACACCATGAGCGTGATAACGACAAACGTGCCGGCATACCCTGCTATGCGGTGATTTCTCGTTAGTTCCGGAATGTTGGTCTTTGAGCCAAGTAATTTCTTGTAAAGGACAAATACGGCAAAGGAAAAGAGCGCCATCACCACGGCCCAGAACAAGGCGTACTTCACTACCGGGTAGCCTTCCCACACCATGCCACCTACTATCTCCGGGTGGGTCGCGTACTCGAATATGGCGGAGTTAAAGCGCATCTGAAGTTCGCGGTAGAACTCTACCTCTCCAAGGCAGAGAAAGAACAGGGCCGAGAAAAACGCGGTAAATGCCGCTAGTATGTGCGGCGAGAACCTCCGTGGAACAAAAAGCAAAAGCAATAGAAGCGGTATCAGAAGATACGAACTTATAGCGATATCGAACCTTAGGCCGTAGAAAAAGCTCTTCAAAAGAAGCGTAACCGGCAGGTGCTCGGCCAAACCGTAATTCCTGTAGAGCATGACGGCCCTTGCTGTCTCGAAGACGGCTATGAGCAGCACATACGCGGCGAGCACGAAATACACTTCGCGCCTTATTATATGACCGAGAATCGAGTTTGATTTGGTATTGCCCATGATGTTTGCTTGCGCGCGGAACAGTTCCCAGCGCATCAGGATTTAAGTATGTGCCTGCCGAGCTTCTTGTCCTCTACGCTTATATGGTTGGCCAGCCAGTCAAAGATATGCGTTTTCAAGTGCTCCATATCGAAGTTGCCACCACTTTCAAGACGCTTTCTGATATCCGATATTTCTTCTATAAAGTGATGGTGCTCCTCGGTGTGCGCAACACTTTCGGCAAAAGAGGTATCGCTCATGGCCTTTTCCTCGTCATGAAAATGCACGACAGCGTAGTCGTCTAGAAAATCGAGGAACTTGATTGTCGTTGCCATATCCGCATGCGCCTCTACGGCATTCAGAAGCGCCTCGACCTTTTGAATAAGCTCGAGGTGCTGCTTGTCCTGCCACTGCACGCCTGTTTCCAGGTCCTTGGAGAACTCTATCTTCATGTCTTAAGTGATTAGCCTTTCAAACCGTATAAAAAGAGCCGAAAATTCCATATCCCGAAATGATAACGTCACCGCCCTTGCTATAAAAGGACGGTGACGCCGTTAAAGTGTCCGTACCAGACTGTTATTGCTGCGCTGGCTTTGGCTCGACAGGGCCGTTTGCCTGCAACCATGCCCCGAACCCTCCGAGAAGGGCCTTTACGTTCTTGTAACCGTGTTCGTTAAGGTAGAGCGCCGCACCGGCGCTCGAGTGTTCGTCGGGTCACGTGCAGTACGTGACTATCAGCGTCCTTTTGTCAAAGGGCAGCAGAGAAAGCTTGTTGCCAAGCTCCGTGTACACTATCCTAACATCGCCCTTTATCTTTATCGTGCTGCCTGCGTACGAAGTAGGCGACCTCAAGTCGATTATCGTTACAGGCACGCCTTGCTTCTGGAGCTTTAACACCTCTTCGGCGCCGATACGCGCTACCACCGCAAGATCTTCCTTGGCGTAGACCTTGTAGGGCGCTTCCTGAGAAGCAGCGCCGGGGGCTGCCGAACCAGGCTGCACTACCAGGTTACCGGGGGTATTATCCCCTGCCCAGGACTCATGCGCCAACACAAGAGCCATGGCCGCGGTCAAAGCAAAAGATATCCATTTTCTCATCATCCACCTCGAGCGGTATTTTATCTGTTCCTTACAGGCCCTTTAACGTCATGCCCGGGACAATCCTTGGCAACCCTCGCTACAGTGAGCCACCCTCGGAACCATGAAACGGTTACACATGGCAATCACCTCCTTGGAACATGCGTCACATATATTATTATAACGCAAAAAAAGGCTTTTGGAAAGCCTTTTAGAGGCTAAATGCGCAGCTATTAACGGGACTCCTTCTCGACACTGAACTCCATGAAGTCGCACCAGAAGCCGTCCTTTAAAAGCGCCTCGTGCTCCCACCTTAGAAGCTTAAGGTGCCCCTTCTCCATCTCGAGAAGGTTCGTAAGAAACACCTTTTGTTCCGGGGTTTCGGCCTCGTCCCTTAGCATCCTGTCATAGAAGGCAACGGCGTGCTCCTCGCTCTCTATTGCAACCGCTATCGCGCCTTCGTCAGACGGATTTTTCTTCAACTTCTTTATAAGCTCGTTTTCATCCGGGAATATGGCAAGCGCCTTCGTTCCCCTTACGACCGCCCCTGCCTCCTTTGCTTCCTTATAGCCTTTCCACGTGCCGGAACCTTTAAGAGAAGCGATGATGCCGGTTATGACGTCTATATGCTCGAGTTCCTCGGAAGCAAGATGGTTAAAAACGTTCTTGCCGTGCTCGTCCTTGGTCATCTCTGCCGCGTGCTTATAGAAACCGTATCCGTTCATCTCTGTCTTGTAAGCAATGGAAAGCTCATCCGCCAATTTGTTTTTAGACATTACGCAATGTCTCCTTTCGAAATTTGTATTCCGGTAAGCAGCGCGAGCTACTTTCTGCCGGAATCGGTCTTTCCTGCCTTTTCAACGCCTCTTTTCTGCTCAAAGGCCTCGCCGCGTATCTTTTCCTCGCACGACTGGCATATCACCAGGTCGGATGGCTTGGCGCAGACCGAACAAACGTGCTTTTTCTTTTTCTCGTCCTTTTTTTCTTCTCCCATGACCGTCTACCTCCGCTGTATTTTTTATATCCTAAAAAAGCGCCGAATACCGTTTCATAACGCCTGACGCCGAAAACTCATGCCCAAATATTATAGCATATCCTGCATGTCATTTCCCGTAAAACCGGAAAGCCTCTGCTTCTTGTCAAACCCCTTGGCCTGGGCCAGTACCATCATCGTGTCGCTTATGCCGCCCGGCATGACGAGGTTCTTGACACTCTGATTCGTAAGCACAGTGTCGGCGCTTACCTGCCCCTTTTCCGGCATCTCCGTTAGTTCATCGAGTATGCCAAGAGATAAAAGAAACTGCCTCTGGGTCGTAAACCCGGCTACAGTGAGCCCGGCCGCGCTTCCCGCGTTTTTAAGGGCCGTGAAATCCACGTGCGCGGTTATGTCCTGCTCGCCGATGCGTTCATACGGCATGTTATTTACCGTGTGCTTATAATGGCAGTGAAGTGTAGAGCCCCTGCCGGACGCATACAGCTTCGAAGCCGCTGCTCCGTAGTCTATCGTAACAACAAAGCCCTGGTCAAATGTTTTCGCGGCATTTCCCAGCCAAACAGAACAAAACGGCGACACCTCGAATCCAGAGCCCACAGGCAACCCCTTTGTAACCTCCATAAAACAGCGCCCGAGTTCCTCAAACGAAGGCTCCAGGATAACATCTCCAAAAGAACCGCTTGCCTTATCGAGCCCGACAAAAATCTCCTTTGGGCCCTCAGGCGTTACCACCCCCCTATGAAACGGCAGCGCGTCGAATAGTTCGTTAGAGTAAACGCAGGCATTCATGAAATGCCCTGCTTTCGTAATATCCGAAACCCAAACGGCCTTACTTCCGTGCGCCTGGTTTTCAACGTGCAGGGCCGCGTTTCTCTCGACCAAAACGGCGGTAGATGCCTCGTAAAGGGCCCCGTAGCGCTCCTTCATCACATCGAGCACGCTAAACGTCAGCAGCCCCCTGCCTGCGCCGCCTTCTATAAGCGCAAAGTCCGAAGGGCTATTACAACGCTGCCAGCACTCGTAAATCTGGCGGCAAAGCGCGGCTGCGAAGATCCTTACCCCTGAGTCCAGGGAGGTAAAATAATCGCCTTTTTCGCCCCAGGGCGCGCCGGCCCTGTTGCCCAGGCGCATGTAATACCCGCCTTCTGCGTAAAGCGCGACATCCATAAACTCGGCAAACGGCATGGGGCCGCGCTTACGGATACGCCTCTTTATCTCTTCTACGACCATAGGGCCGCTATCATCGCGCGGTTCACGGCGTTACTCGACCTCGACAAACGCCTCTCTGGTCGCAAAGCACTCGGGGCAGAACTCCGGGGGCTCCGGCCCTTCGTGCACATACCCGCACTCAACGCATCTCCATTTTTTCGCTTCCGCCATAATCAGTCGAGCACCGTCTCCCACTCATCGGCATGCCCTTCCTCGTCCTCGAGGATTGCCTCGAGCATGCATCTCGTAGTAACATCTCCGTGTTTGACGCAAAGTTCTATGTGCTTTTTATATCTCTCGATTGCCTCGTTCTCGGCCTCGAGGTCGTCCTTTATCATGTCCTTTAAGCTTCCGCCGCGCTTGGAGGGCGTGGGCTTTTGCACAGGAACGCCTCCGAGGTAGGCTATTCTCTCGGCCAGCATTTCCGCATGCTTCATTTCGTCTATGGCCGTTTTTTTGAAAATTTCGGCGATTGCCGGGCTCTCCATGCCCGAGCCCTCATAGTGGTGCCCCATGTACTGAATAATGGCGCCGAGCTCGAATGCCCTGTCCAGGTTCAGCGCGTCTATAATCTCTTTGTTAACTTTCTTAGCCATATTTTTCCTCCTGTGTTTTTATTTTACTGCGCAGTATCCAATACAGTATACCTCAAAACAGCGCATTTGCCGCACCGGCCCCGTAATGATAAGGCTATAATCTTATAACAGATTATAGCCGCTTGCAAATAAATTAAAAACAGCATAATCTGCCTTGACAAGACCAATAAACCACTTTAATATAGAGGATAGGTCTTTTGACTCAGGCAAAACCGTCAAAAAGCGCACATCGCAGCCAGACATCCGCTTACTCTGTACATTTTGAACGCGAAGAAGTCTTATACCGGTCCGGAAACAATCGGGCCGTAAGCTTGAATAAGTACAATTTGCGACAAAGGGCGTCGACATTGTCTAGAACCTCCATGACAGAAGCCATACTTAATAAGGTGTACACCTCAACCGGTTTTCTTAAACGGATATTTCTCGTGCTCGCAATCCCGGCAGCGAGAAAGATAGTCTGCTATGCCCGTGAGGCGCACCGCGTGCTGCTGCCCTACTTTACCCCTGCTCTAAATGCTCTCGAGCGGACGGCCAACAAAGTAAGCATCTGGATATCCAGGCTCATAAGAAAAATACGGATAGCCCTTCGCCCGGTTTCAGAGTACCTAAGGGGACGCTTCCTGAAGATGAACATGGCGAAGAAGATGCTGCTGGCGTATTTTCCGCTTGCCGTGCTCCTGATACTTATTTCCGTCTTCACGCTCTTTAGCTTCAAACGCATCAACGCCGTCATGAACTCGATGCTATACGCCGACGTGGCCGTCATAGAAGTTACCAACATGCTTACAGATACGCTCATAGACCAGGAGACCTACGGCCACCGCTACCTGATACTTAAAAACCCCGACATGCTAAAGATATACAAGGAGAAGAGCGAAGAGTTCGCCAACACGGTGAGTGTGATGGCCATGATACCGGACTCATCGAAATTGCCAATCAAAGAACTCAGCACGCTGCACCACGAGTACGACAAGTTTTTCAAGAACATCTTTCACGCGTCTGAAAACGGATTGCCCACGGCAACGTTTGAGAGAAAAGCCGACTTGAAACGCGACGAGCTTGTTGTGCTGCTAAAGAAACTTACCGCCGACACCTTGAAATCCCAGAACGCGAAGATCCAGGGCATTGCCGACTTCGGCTCCAACGCCTTTGTTCTCACCGCAGGCATAGGCATACTCGGCCTTATAATAGGCATCGGCGCTGCGCTCTATATAACCAAGAACATCTCTACGTCCATAGAACAGCTCAAAATCGGCACCAGGAACGTCGCAAACGGCAACTTCCTCGACATTCCCAAGGTCGAGAGCGAGGACGAACTCGGCGACCTTTCGGTCGCGTTCATGGATATGGCCAACCGGCTAAAGCGGCTCGAAGAGATGTACCTCGACGCAAGTCCGCTTACGAGGCTTCCCGGCGGCATAGCCATCGAGAACGTGCTCAAAAAACGCGTTGAAGCGAACCTGCCGGTGGCATTTTGCTTCGCCGACATAGACAACTTCAAGGCCTACAACGACAGGCACGGATACGCAAAAGGAAGCGAACTCATCCTGGCGGTCTCCAAGATAATGAAGGATGTTATACGAGACTTCGGCACAAGCGAGGATTTCCTCGGTCATATAGGCGGCGACGACTTCGTTATGATAACCACGCCGGCGCGCCACGACATGCTTTGCACCAAGATAATAGATAAGTTTGACATGGCAATTCCTTTCTTCTATACTGAAGAGGAAGTGAAACAAGGCTACATAGACGGCAAGTCGCGCCAGGGGCAGAAGATGAAGTTCCCTCTGGCAACGTTATCCATAGCGGTAGTAACCAACAAGCTTCGCCGCATCACAAACCACATCGAGTACGGCGAGATAGCGGCGGAATTGAAGGAATTCGCAAAGAGCATCCCGAAGAGCGCGTACGTCGTCGACAAGCGCACAAACGAAAACATAGGCTACGCGCCGACCGCGCCGCATAACGTCAATTGGCAAAAAGAAAGGACTACATGAAAAAACGCATCGGATTTACAGGGAAATCACTGGTTTGGGCGCTGTTTTTCGCATTCACCTCATACGGATGCGTGCCGCCGCCAGTCCCTCCCCCGCAGCCTGAGGCAAAATGGTTCGACATCGAGACGGTCAAGCCGGAAGAGCACAATGCCTACATAAGCAAGTTCGAGGAACAGAAAAAGAAAACCACGGATAAAAAAGAGGTGGCGAAGCTGAACTACGCTCTCTACGAACTTTATTCGTGCCACATGAACTCGAAGAGGGATTACAAGAAGGCGCTCTCGGCCATGAACGACTATATCGCGTCCAAGAAGCCCGAGAAGCCCTCTTATATGGACATGCAGATGAAGGACCTTCTCGAGATTATTATAAAGCTACAAAGCGAAAATAAGGACTTGAAGGCCGCTATAGAGCAGATAGAAAAGCTCGATAAGCGGATGCACGACATCAAGAAATCCATTTCACGCTAAGCAGAGTCATTACAACGATAAAATTGCCAAAGCCGCGGCCAGGAGTACAAAGGCCGCGGCTTTTTAGTTTATGGCGAAAAACACGCCTGGCACAGCCGCAAGGCTTTGCCAAAGCCTGCTACTCTCTTAAAATATTATCGACTGCAGTTCTTCGAAGCCGTTGATTATTACCTTGCAACCCGCTCCTATAAGCTCATCTTTGCCCCTGAAGCCGTAGGCCGCGCCTATGGCCTCGACATTGGCAGCTCCGGCTGCCTCGATATCTATGGCGCTATCGCCTATGTAAACGGCGCTATCTGCCTCTACGGCGCTATGCGTAAGCACGGCCAGTATTGGCTCCGGGTGCGGCTTCTTGTTGGCAAGAGAATCGCCGCCAAGCACCTTCGAGAAATACCTCTCCAGGCCGTAACTCTTTAGTATCGGCAGCGTCAGGCCCATAGGCTTATTGGTCACTACCGCCATGGTCTTGCCGCGCTCCACAAACGCGTCTAGGGTTTCCATGACGCCCGAGTACAAAGCGCTCTCGACATCGAGGCGGCCCCCGTAAAATTCGAGGAACACGGCCCTTGCCCGGTCCACATCCCCTGCCTTGGCCCCAGGCATGAGGCGTTCGAGAAGCGGCCTTACGCCCCAGCCTATGTTGGCCTTAACCGTATTTGTATCCAGGGGCTCAAGCCCGATTGCCTCGAGCGTCTTGTTCGCAGCCCAGGCGATATCAGGGCTCGAATCGAGAAGCGTGCCGTCAAGGTCGAATATCAGGAGGTCTTTTTTCATATTACGCCGTAAGTAAACCGGTTTATTATAACATACTTTCGCCGTGACAAACAACAACGCACCGGCGGCATTTCGCAGTCCTTGCCAATAAAAGCGTTTTTTGTTATCCTATAACATTAAATAGCCTTACCCCGGAGAAAAGCACTTAAAGATGTTTTACAGACAAAACAACGGTAACCCAGGGCTTCGCGAGCGCTTTTATAACTATATAAAAGAAACCCGCGCCTACAAATACGCCGAGCCGCGTATCCGTAACTCTAAAACACTGCAGGCTGCCTACAAGTGGCTCCAGAGCACAAGGGCATACCAGTACTTCACGACGAAGCTTCCGAAATGGGCGCAGGCCATTTGCCTTGTCTTTGCAGCCGGGTTCTTGTATACATTCCTTCTTTATATCTACTTCATACTTAGCCTTCCCTCGGTATCGGAATTAAGCAACTATTCGCCAAGCCTCGTAACAAAGGTCTATTCCGCGGACAAGGAACTCGTAGCCGAGTTCTTCGAGGAGCGCCGCGTAATGGTCTCCATCTCTCAGGTGCCGCAGCATGTGATAAACACCGTTCTCGCGGCCGAGGACAGGGACTTCTACAAACACGGCGGCATAAAGTACATAAGCATACTCAGGGCCCTCTATGTAAACCTGACCACCAACAGAACAGAGGGCGCAAGCACGATAACGCAGCAGGTCGCTAAGAACATACTGCTCACGCCCGAGCGCACCTACACGCGCAAATTCAAGGAAATGATACTTGCAAAGCGCATAGAGCGGGCATTCACAAAAGACCAGATACTTGAGCTCTATCTTAATCAGATATATTTTGGAAACGGAGCCTACGGCATACAGGCCGCGTGCGAGGCATACTTCGGCAAACACGTAAAGGACATCGACGTAGCCGAGGCCGCCATGCTCATGGGGCTTATCAGTAATCCGACAAAATACTCTCCGTACCAGAACCCGTCCATAGCAAAAGCCAGACAAGAGCGCGTAATAAGGCTCATGTTAGAAAACGGCTTTATAACCGAGGCTGAAGAGAAAAAAGCGGCAACAAAGGTGCTCGACATCAAGCCAAGCCGGCCAAAGACCGTCTGGATAGGCCCCTACTTCACCGAGCACGTAAGGCGCTACCTCGAAGAGAAATACGGAGAACGTCTCTATAAGGAAGGCCTTCGGGTATACACCACCTTGAACGTCAAGTTCCAGGTGGCCGCGAACGAGGCCGTGGAGGCGGGACTTCGAGCCTACGACAAACGTAACGGCTACAGGGGGCCCATTGGCAACCTAAAGGCCGCAAGCGACATGGAAAACTTCAAAATCGAGACGCAAAAACAGCTTGGAAAAAACCCGGTGGCTATCAACAAGATATACCGCGGCATAATCACCGAGATTGACAAGACAAAAAAGACGCTCAAGGCCTATATCGGCACCACGCAGGGCACGATAACGCAGGAAAACTACGCCTGGGTAAAGCACTATAACCCAAAAGACATACCGGACGGCGCATATGACATGAAAAGCCCGCTCGATGTCCTGCATGCGGGAGATATCGTAGACCTCAAGGTGCTCAAGATAAACTACGAGGGAGACAATACTGTTCTTTCCCTTGCCATAGAGCAGGAACCACAGGCAGAGGCAGCGCTTATCGCAATGGAGCCATCTACCGGGTACGTCAGGGCAATGGTTGGCGGCTCGGACTTCTATTCCACGCAGTTCATACGCCCTACCCAATCGAAAAGGCAGCCCGGTTCGGCATTCAAGCCGCTTATATACGCCGCTGCAATAGACAGCGGCAAGTACACGCCTGCGACAACGGTACTCGACTCTCCGATGGTGTTCGCGGAGATAAAAGACGTTGTAAAGGAACACGAAACTGATTCTAAAAACGATTCCTTCGAATGGAAGCCAAGGAACTACGACGGCAAGTTCCTTGGCCCAACTACCATCAGAAAGGCTGTGGCGCTATCTAGAAACGTCATCACAATCAAGGTCCTTCAGGATATCGGCGTTGACCCGGCAATAGAGTACGCCAGAAAATTCGGCATCGAGAGCCCGCTTGCAAAAGACCTTTCCATAGCTCTCGGGTCTTCGGCAGTGACGCTTGAAGAGCTTACCAGAGCCTTCTCGACGATTGCGAACCGCGGCGTCAAGACAAGGCCGATATATGTAACAAAGGTCACGGACAAAAACGGCGTTGTGCTCGAAGAATTCAAGCCGGAAACGGAAGAAGTGCTTAGCCCCCAGAGCGCGTACATCACGACGAGTCTTCTGCAAGGCGTTGTGGAGCACGGCACGGGATGGAGGGCTAAGGCGCTCGGGCGTCCGTCCGCAGGCAAGACAGGCACGACAAACAACTTAAACGACGCATGGTACATCGGCTACACCACCGACATGATAACCGGCGTATGGGTTGGCTACGACAAGGAACGCATGCTCGGGCACGGAGAAACAGGCTCCACCGCCGCCTCCCCCATCTGGGTGGATTTCATGAAGGTGGCAATCGAGGGCACCGCGCCAAAGAGTTTCCCCATCCCCGAGGACATAGAGTTCGTCAAGATAGATTCCGAAACAGGCCTTCTCGCCACCCCTACGACAGTGAAACCTATATTCGAGGTCTTTAGAAAGGGCACTGCCCCAAAAGAGTTCTCTATCAAAAAACAATCAACCGGCTCAAGCGACTTTTTCAGGGAAGACCTCGGCGGAGACTCCCCGCCCCCAACACAAGGCGGCTCGATACCTGACGCAACGAAAAAACCCGTACCAGACGCCCTTTAACAGGCACTCCAGGGCTGCCCCATGCTATACGCCTTTATATCGGACATACACTCGAACCTCGAGGCCCTCTCTGCCGTGCTTACGAAATGCGCGGACATCGGCGCTGATAATATCGTCTGTCTCGGCGACATAGTCGGCTACAACGCAAACCCAAACGAATGCATAGAACTCATACGTAAAAACAACATACGCTCGGTCATGGGCAACCACGACGAGAGGGCCGCAGGACTTTGCGAGCCTGACACCTTCAACGCCGAAGCGCAGGCAGCTATCTACTGGACAAGAGAGGCCATGAGCCGTGAACACAGGGCCTATCTCAAATCTCTACCGCAGCAAGTAGACGAGAAAAACGGTATCTCTGCGGTGCACGGAACGCTTAGAAGCCATGACGAGTACCTATTTAGCGCAGAGGATGCGCCGTTCGAGCTAAAGCTCGTGCAGAAGAGCGCGATAAAAATACTTTTCTTCGGGCACACGCACTCGCCTGCGCTCTACGGCACAAAGACAGTACCCGGAGCCTCGGTGTACTTGCAGCAGGAAACGATACTTGACCCTTCAGGCATTTACCTCGTAAACCCGGGAAGTGTCGGGCAGCCCAGAGACGGCGACCCGAGAGCGGCGTTTTGCACATTTGACAGTGAAAGCGGCGTGCTGAAGTTCCATCGTGTCGAATACGACATAAAAAAAGCCTCTCAAAAGGTTCTGGCAGCTGGGCTGCCCGAATACCTTGGCAAGAGGCTTTTTACCGGAAGATAGATTTTCAAGCCGCGCCGTAGCAAAACGGCGCGCACATCAATGGACAGTGCCCTTGGACTCCTCTACGACCTCTTGTTTCTCTTCAGCCTTGAACGGGTCTTTGGTGAACTTCTCGCGGCAATGCTTGCAAACGAGGTATATGCGCTCCCTGTAGACGTCCTCTTCTATATCCGACTGGTTCATGTGCTCCATGGCGTCGAGAAGCTCGTTCATGCGCTCCTCTATCTCGCCGCCCTCGACGTCCTCGAGATATCCGTCGAAATCAGCGAAACTTCTCACCTCGACCACGTATTTCAAGGCCCCGGCCGCGAGTTCCCTGCCGCAGCCGTGGCATCTCGTTATTTTCATTCGTATAAGCTCCTTCGATAATATCCTACACTGAAATGATACCTTCAATTAAGCCGCTTGTCAAACCAATTGAATCTAAGATAAAATAAGGAAATATGCAGATTGACGAACTTACGCTAAAGACAGCTTCGCTTCTGACATTCGAATACAGGCTCTACTGGATAGTGGCGCTCTCCTACGCCCTTTCCGCCCTGATATACCTAGCGCACGCGCTCTCGGGCTCTAAAAAGGCGGCTTCGAGCGCCAAAGGGCTCCTGATAACGGCCTTCATACTGCATGTCGGCCTGATAGCGGTAAGGACCTACGAGGTGGAAAGAGCGCCGTTCCAGACGCTTTATGAAACGCTCTCGTGGTTCGCGTTCACGGCAGTAGGCACGTATTTGCTGGTATCGAGAAAATGGAAGGACGTTCACCTTCCGGCACTTTTTGTCACTACCCTTGCCGCCGGAGCCTGCGGCTACGCGCTTCTTACGAGGACCCCGGCTGCCGAACCCCTTAGTCCGCCGCTTCAGAGCTACTGGTTTGAGTCCCACGTCATACTGGCGTTTTTCTCCTACGCCGTGTTCATCGTAAGCTCGGCAATAGAGATATCGGCGGCAGTGGCATCGGGCTTTCTAAAGCGCGGCAGACAGTCGTTTCGCGGGTTCGAGGCCTCTGCCATGCACGGCTTCCATGCGACATCCTACAACCTTGTGCTCTTCGGGTTCCCTCTCCTGACCTTCGCGATATTTTCGGGCGCAGCATGGGCAAACGAGGCATGGGGCCGGTACTGGAGCTGGGACCCGAAGGAAACATGGTCGCTCATAACGTGGACAGTGTTCACGATGTATCTCCACTCGGCAAGGGTCCCGGGCTGGAGCGAACGAGTTGCCCCTATCCTTAACATACTCGGCTTCGTATGCATGATGATGACATTTCTTGGCGTAAACTGGCTCGCAAAGCTCCTTGGCATACCGAGCATGCACGTCTACGCCGTATAAAGGACTGCTTCCAATGACCGCGGAACATAAAACCAATTTGGCCGAAAAATCATACGCAGTCCTCACATCGCTTAAGACCTCGGTGTACCTGCTCCTTGTCCTTTGCGTGTTCTTCATGCTCGGAACGATATTTCCACAGGGCACGGAGTACGCTACTTACGAAAGCTCGGGCGGAAGGTTTCTTTTCCTGGTAAAGACCTTCGGCCTTTTAAATATCTTTAACGGCTCGGCCTTCCTTGCCGTATCGGGGCTACTTCTTATAAACCTCGCGTTTTGCTGCTATGAGAATTATTTTCGCGTAAAAGGCAGAAGAAGAAAAGGCTACGCTTCACTAACTTCGCCAGACCTTGTCATCGCGCTAAACTCCAAGCCGGACAAGGCACAAAAAATAATCGAGCGCATGTTTCTCTCGCTCGGGTTCAGGGAAAAGCCGTCATCAGAAAAAAACGTAATTGTATACGAAAAAGGAATCTACTACAGGTGGCTCACGTGGCTCTACCATGCTGCAATAGCAGCTTGCTTTGCCGGATTTGTCTTGTCGGGCCTTTATGTGAAAGAAGGCATGCTTACATTAAAAAAGGATACGCCTGCAAAGATAGAATCCTCCATGATGCCTGAAACGCTTGGATGGATGGCAAGCCCCGAGCCTCCGTCATATACAATCGTACTCGACAAGTTCTCTACCGAGTACGCCGAACACCCAAACCTCGACATGCCAGGTGACAAAATTGCAAGGCTCAAAGTGGCTTCGTGGCAAACTCCCCTTTCCTTTGACTTGTCAAAAGAAGGAATATTTCCAAAAGACTGGTTTTCGAAACTTAGAATCCTCGAGAACAGTTCTACAGCAACGGAGAAGACCATCGAGGTGAACGACCCTTTGAAATACAAGGGCTACACCTTCTACCAGGTCGGGTATGAGCAGGAACTCGAGCTTTCGGTAGAAGGCGCAAAAGAGAAAATCACGGTCACTGCCGGCCGCTCGGTTGATATCAAAGAGCTCGGGGTAAAACTTAAATTCGGAACACTTAGGACAGGCAACCTTTTTCAGAAGGATGGCACGGTGCGCGCAATCGAGCCCTATGTCATGGCAAAAATAGCGCCCGATAAGAACGCAAAGAATAAAAAGCCCGAATCCCGGAAAGAAGAAGCCCCGGTAAAGCTCGTTGTAAGTAAAGCGTCCGTTATTGCCGGGAAAAAGGTAACACTTACCGGGTACGACGAAAGCTCGATGCTAAGTTACCGCTACGACCCAGGTGTGCCGCTACTCTGGTTCTTTGGCTCGCTCGTGTTCATCATAATGACCCTAAGATGCCTGGGCTCGTGGCAGCGCGCCAGGTTTTCCATACGTGCAACGGATACAGGAAGTGTTGCAGAGATAAACGTAAAATGCATGGGGCTTTTCCGCTCAAAGGCCTCGCTTGTCTCGAACCTCGACTACGTGGCAAAGACCCGCATTTCGGAATGACTATCTCCGAGTTCATAGCGGAAATCAAAAAGCGCAAGGACTTAAAGGACGTCGCGTACCACGAGGTATTTCCCATGTGCTCTGCCTCGTACGCCGACAGCGCAAAAAAAACCGACAAACGCATAGAAAAGGCGCTCAACACCCTTGGAATCAAGAAACTCTACACCCATCAGGCCGAGGCAATAAGCTCGATACGTGGCGGTAGCAATACGGTCGTGATGACCCCGACCGCAAGCGGCAAGAGCCTCATATACAACATCCCTGTAATCGAAAACGCGTTAAAGGACAATGCATCGCGCGCCCTGTACTTATTTCCGCTTAAGGGGCTCGAGCAGGACCAGCTAAAGAACCTGAATGCCATGTTCGCGGAAATCGGCGACAAGGGCCTTAGCGCCGCTATTTACGACGGCGACACAACCGATTACAATAGGAAGAAAATAAGATCCAAGCCCCCTACCGTGCTCTTTACCAACCCCGACATGCTGCATCTTGGAATCCTTGCCTTTCACGCGAAGTGGGAGAGTTTTTTCCAAAACCTACGTTACGTCGTTATAGACGAAATACACGCCTACAGAGGAGTGCTCGGCTCCCATGTAGCGCAGCTTCTTCGGCGTCTGCGGCGCATCTGCTCGAAGTACGGCTCTAATCCAGTGTTCATAGCAAGCTCTGCAACCATAGCTAACCCCGGAGAACTTGCAACGATGCTAACCGGGCTGCCTTTTACCGTCACAGACGAGAACGGAGCGCCTTCGGGAAGAAAACATTTTCTCCTGATAGATCCGGCAAAGGACTTAAGCCCCTACACCATCGCAACGAAGATATTTACCGAAAGTATCGAGAACGGGTTCAAGGCAATTTGTTTTACAAAGGCAAGGAAGATAACAGAGCTCATGCACACGTGGGTAAAGGAAGGCTCCCCGAAGCTTAGTCCGCTCATAAGCTCTTACCGCGCAGGATATCTTCCGGAGGAAAGGCGCGAGATAGAACGCCGCCTCTTCTCCGGCGAGCTCTCGGGCGTCATCACCACAAGCGCTCTCGAACTTGGCGTTGATATCGGCGGGTTGGATGTCTGCGTGCTCGCAGGCTACCCAGGCTCCATAAGCTCCACGTGGCAGCGTGCCGGAAGGGTCGGCAGAGGCACAAAGGACTCTCTTGTCGTGATGGTGGCTCTCGAGGACGCGTTGGACAAGTACTTCATGCGTAGCGGCGAGGAGTTCTTCAATAAGAGCGCCGAGGCCGCTACACTCGATGCAGCAAACCCCGTGATACTGAAATCCCACCTTGCCTGCGCAGCCGCAGAAATGCCTGTACGATCGGCCGAGGCCGAATACGCGGAAAACGAGGACTCCGTCGAAACAGCGCTAAGCGAGCTTGTCGCTGAGAAAAAGCTCTGGAAGTCTGCGGTTAAAAGAACTTACAACCCGCGAAGCCGCTACCCTCACCGCGAAGTATCCATACGCGGCACAGGAGCGCCGTTTCGCATACTAAAGGAAATCAACTTAAAACCAATTGCCGAGAGCGGCACTTCGCGCGTAATGAGAGAGCTGCATCCGGGCGCAATCTACATGCACAGGGGCGAGCAGTATCTCATAACTTCCCTGCACCTCTCTGACAAAGAAGCGACCGCCCGGCCCGTGAGCGTGAATTACTATACATCCGCCATAACGGATGAGGAAACCGAGATACTTTCCGAGAAAAAAGTAATGTCCTCGTTTGGCAGCGAGATGTCGATTGGACGGCTGCGTATTACCGAAACGGTCCTTGGCTTTCGGCGTAAAGAGCTCTACACGAGAAAGGTTATCGAGGAATTGGGGCTTGAACTCCCGCCAACCGTATTCACGACAGAGGGCATGTGGTTTATCGTGAGCGATGAGCTGATAAACGCGATATCCGCTAAAAAGTTCAGCATCCCCGGCTCCCTGCACGCGCTCGAACACGCGCTCATCGCGGCCCTTCCCCTGTTCGCGCTTTGCGACAGAAATGACCTTGGCGGCAGAAGCTACACGCTAAACCCGGCGCTCGGGGCGCCTTCTATATTCGTCTACGACGCGCACGAGGGCGGCGTGGGGCTCGCGAAAAAAGGCTTCGAGCTTGCGGAGGACTGGTTCATGTCTACGAGAAAGATGCTATCGGAGTGCCCCTGCGAGGTGTCGTGCCCTTCCTGCACACAGGACCCACACTGCGGCAACAACAACGAGCCGCTCGATAAGCGCGGAGCAATACTTATCCTCAACGCCTTTCTTGGATAAAGGTCAAGACACGGCAAAACAATATTATTCGATGGATGAGAAAAGGGGCTGAAGCTTCTTTTTCGAGGACTCGAGGTGCTCGGGAAGCACCTTTGTCTCGGAGAGTACGGGCATGAAGTTCGTGTCCCCGTGCCACCTCGGCACTACGTGGCAGTGAAGGTGCTCGGCTATGCCCGCGCCTGCGGCAAAACCCAGGTTGAAGCCGACATTGAAGGCGTCTGGTTTATACAGTTCCTTTATTGCCTTTACCGAGTGCCTGATAAGCCGCCAGATGTCGATTGACTCGGCATCGCTTAAATTTTCCATATTCGCCTCGTGGCGCGACGGCGCCACCAGAAGGTGCGCGTTGTTGTAGGGGAATTTATTCAGTATGACTACGCTCGACTTGCCTGCGTAGAGGGTAAGACCATCATTTGACTTTCCTATAGCTGCATCGCAAAAAATACAAGACGGCTTGGGCTCCCTCACGGTATCAACGTATTCCATTCTCCAGGGGGCCCAGAGATTCTTCATGGCTTCTTAACTGTGTCCACCCTTTCCTTGAGTTCCTTGCCGGCCTTGAAAAACGGCACTTTTTTGGCGTCGACCTTTATGCCTTCGCCGGATTTGGGGTTCCTGCCCTGCCTCGAGTTCCGCTGCTTCACCTTGAAGCTGCCGAAACCGCGTATCTCTATTTTCTCGCCTTTTGCGAGGCTGTCGGCTATGCTGTCGAAGACGCTCGTTATGATTATCTCGACGTCCTTCTTGGTGAAGTTCGGCGCCTTCGCAGTTACTTCTTCGATAAGTTCGCTTCTGGTCATTCTCATCCTCCTAATGTTTAACGATACCCGGCATCATATACATTAAGCTAAAGGAAGAGGAAGCTTCGTTGACAAGCGTCCTCGCCCCCTCTTCCATCAATTCCTTGAAAAGCCCTTTCTTTCTCTCCGGATAAAGCACCCTCGGCTCTCCGGATATGCCCGCAAGCTTCCCGGCCTCGGTGATTGCGTCGCTAAGGTTGCCGAGCTTGTCAACGAGCCCGAGCCTCTTGGCCTCCGCCCCGGTGAACACGCGTCCGTTTGCAAGGAGCGCGGCCTCTTCCTTCTTTATCTTTCTTCCTTCCGAAACAGCGTCAACAAACTGGGAATGCGCGTCGTTGATAACGGACTGCAGCAGCGCCCTCTCTTCTTTTGTCATGGGCCTTGACGGAGAGCCCGTGTCCTTGAATTCGCCGCTTTTTATGGTCTCTGTTCTAAGACCGATTGTGCCAAAGAGCTTTTCCATGTTAACGAAGTTCGCAATAACGCCGATACTGCCTGTGATTGTTCCCGGGTTCGCCACTATCATATCGGCCGGAGCAGCTATATAGTAACCGCCAGATGCTGCCACGTTGCCCATGGAGATGACTACTTTTTTCTTCTCCTTTAGCCTCTTTACTTCCGTATATATCTCCTGCGAGGCCCCGACCGCGCCGCCCGGGCTGTTGACCCTCACAACAACGGCCTTGACGTCGTCTCTTCTCGCGTACTCGCGAAGCTTCTTGTTTATGGCGTAGGAATCGGTTATTACGCCTTCTATCTCGAGCACAGCGACCTTATCGCCAAAGCCGCCGCCTTCGTCATTCGAGAATATCGCGGTTATTGCCGATATTACTATCAGCGCCGTAAATACCGCGCCCATTGCCATCAGAAACTTCTTGAACTTTCCCATAATATAGAATCAGCCGCAGGCCGAATTATCCTCGTAAAGAATTAAATTACCGCCGTGCGCCGCCTGCCGCACTAATCCCCGCCGCCGTCTCCACCGCATCCGCCGGAATCGCCGCAGCTGCCGCTATCGGAACCGCCCGAATCACCGCTGCCGCCGTCCCCTCGACTGCCCCTTTTGCCGCTTCTGCTGCCGGACCTGTGCGCCCAGATGGAGAATATCACGACAAGCAAAACAACATTAATTACCAATATCACGAATATTTTGCTTGTCATACCAGTCCCGGTGACGTAGAAACTTTCTGCTGTCTGCTACGCGCCTTCGCCCTCGATTACACGCCTAAGGCTAAGCCCTATTTTCCTGTCATCGGGGTTTACGTTAAGTATCTCGACCTCGACCTTATCGCCGGCCTTTATGCCCGAGCCCTTCTGTTTACTCCTGTTCAACTCGGAAACATGTATAAGCCCCTCAACACCGCTCTCTATTTCTATGAAAGCCCCGAAGTCCGCTGTGCTCGAAACCCTGCCCTCTACGATATTTCCTGGGCTAAAACGCCCGGCAACCCCTGCCCACGGGTCATTCTCCGTAAGCCGTGTTGAGAGTGAGAAACGCTGCGCCGCCTTATCGACGTTCACCACAACGGCCTCGACCTCCTGGCCGCGCTTGAAGAGCTCAGAGGGATGCTTCACCTTTTTCCACGACATGTCTGATACGTGCACAAGGCCGTCGATACCCTCCTCAACGCCTATAAACACGCCGAAGTCCGTGATGTTCTTTACCGTGCCCTTTATCTTAGTGCCCTTGGGATAACGCTCTTCGATAGAATCCCAGGGATTGGCCTCCACCTGCTTTAAGCCAAGCGATATGCGCTTATTTACCGGATCCACGTCGAGTATCATTGCATCGACCATGTCGCCCGGCTTCACCTTCTGCGACGGATGGCGAAGCTTTGTCCACGACATCTCGGAGATATGCACTAGCCCCTCGAGCCCCGGTTCTATCTCCACAAAAGCGCCGTAATCTGTGAGATTGACGACCCTGCCCTTTATCCTCGCCTGCGGCTTGTAGCGGTCGGCTACACTTAGCCAGGGGTCAGAGGTAAGCTGCTTCATGCCAAGAGAAATCTTCTTTGTCTCGGCGTCGTATTTCAGTATTTTGACCTTCACTGCGTCGCCGACCTTCACGACCTGCGAGGGATGCGTAACCTTACCCCACGACATGTCGCTAAGATGCACGAGCCCGTCTATGCCGCCAAGATCAACGAACGCGCCGTAATCGGTGATGTTTTTAACAACCCCTTCAACGGCCTTGCCCTCTTCTATTTTGGAGAGCGTAACGCCCCTTAACGCATCCCTTTCCTCTTCGAGGATGACGCGCCTGGATATTATAAGATTGTTCTTTTTTCTGTTGTACTTGATTACCCTGAACTTGAATGATTTGCCGACGAGTTCGTCCGGGGATTTTACGGGCTTAAGGTCCACCTGAGAGCTTGGAAGGAACGCGGTCACGCCCATGACGCTTACATGGAACCCTCCGTTTACTTTTTTATCTATTTTACCGTCGACCGGAGTTTTGTTGTCGTGTACCAGTATGAGGTCGTCCCACACATGAAGCTGGTCTGCCTTGCCTTTGGAAAGTATAATATATCCGCGGTCATCGTCCCAGCGTAGTATAAGTACAGTAACTTCCTGGCCTTCCTTGACCTCGACCTTGCCGTCAGCGCCTGTAAACTCGGCTATAGGCACTATACCCTCGGCCCTGTACCCGACATCGACAATGACCGAGTCGCTTGTTATCTTCACTACCGTGCCTTTTACAAGCTCTCCTGCATGAGGCTCCTTCATGCTCTTTTCCAAAAGAGCTTCGAATTCGCTCACGCCTTTGTTGTCGAGTTCGTTCATGACCTGTCCCCCGCGCCTTAGTCTAGTTACGAAAATTTACTATATCACAGCCGTAAATAGAGTTCAACCTATTAATTTATATTAGGTTTTGCCCTCTATTAAAGCTCTTTAATGACAGCCCCGTCGAAACTTTCCAACACTCTGTTTACGACCTCTTCGATTATCCAGTCCGGTGTAGACGCCCCTGCCGATATGCCAAGCTTATTGACACCCTTGAACCAGTCAGTTGATATCTCGGAAGCGATCTCGATATGGTGCGTATTGGGCTGTATACCCCTGCAAATCTCGGCCAAACGCCTTGTATTTGGCTGGTTTTTCCGCCAACTACTATCACGCAGTCAACGAGCCTGGATATCTCTACACTGTCTTCCTGCCTGACGCTGGTAGCGCTGCAAATCGTGTTACAAACCTTCACCTCGTCTGCTATGGTGCGGCAGAACTCGGCAATTTCCCTGAACCTGGACTCTGACTGCGTTGTCTGCGCCACTATGCCGATTTTCTTTTTTCTTCCAATGGCTTTGAGCCCCTCGACCCCGGCAACGACCACTATATCCGCGCTCGCGCCGTAGCTTACCATGCCCTGGACCTCGGGGTGCTCCTTTTCGCCAACAACCACCACAAAATAACCGTCCGCAGTCAACTCGGAGACAAGCTCGTGGGTCTTCTTGACGAACGGGCACGTGGCGTCCACGATATTTAGCCCTTTTCTCTTTGCCTCGTTTATCTCCTCGTACTTAACGCCGTGCGACCTGATTATGACCGTGCCGCCCTTTATGTCGTCGAGCGAGTCCTTGGCAGTTATGTTAGCCGTTTTCTCGAGCGTTTCAACGACCTGAGGGTTGTGTATGATGGGCCCAAGCGTATGTATGTCGCCGCCCTTATTGGAGTCGGCGGAGGCAACCGCTATATTTATCGCCCTCTTGACTCCGAAGCAGAACCCGGCCGATTTGGCTATGTATATTTCCATGGTCATTTTTTCTTCTCTACCACTTCGATTATCCTTGCAACAACATCATCGAATCCCATGCCGCTTGTGTCTATATTCACGGCGTCATCCGCCTTTTGAAGCGGCGAGTTCTTTCTCGATGAATCCCTCTCGTCACGCTTTGAGATATCGCATGCCACCTTGCCGATATCCTGCCCCTTCGAGAGCCCGAGCTCGTCAAGCTGGCCAAGCCGCCTCTTTGCCCTGACATCGCCCGAGGCGTCGATAAAGAACTTGAAATCCGCCGAGTCCTTCAATACGACCGTTCCGATGTCTCTACCTTCCATCACAACGCCATGCTTCGCGGCAATGGATTTCTGAAGCCCAACAAGACGCTCTCTTACCGCCTTCTTCGATGAATAGCGCGAGGCAAGCTCCCCTGCCTTCTCCGTTCGTATGACGCCGGTATAGTCCTTGCCGTTTACAGATACTTTGAGGCCGTCCTCGGACAAAACAACATCGGCCTGTCCTGCGTATTCAGAAAGCGCCGCTTCATTATCCGCAGCCACCCCGTTTTCATCTGCTGACACGGCAAAGGCCCTGTACATCGCCCCTGTGTCCACGTACCTTAAGCCGAGCTTCTTTGCAACCGCCTTACTTACACTGGACTTACCTGAACCGGACGGGCCGTCAATTGCTATACGCAGTTCTTTTTTCAGGCCGAGGCCTCCTTTAGTATTTCGAAAAACGACGGGAACGATACGTCCACGCACGCAGGGTCTTCTATGTCTATGCCGTCCTTCGAATTAAGCGCGGCTATGGCAAAGGCCATTGCTATCCTGTGATCACCACGGCTATGAATTTTACCGCCTCTCACTGTAGCGCCACCACTACCCTTTATGACTATGCCGTCCTTTAGCTCCTCTGCATCTACGCCTATTGCAGTAAGAGATTCCTTCATGACCGTAATCCTGTCGCTCTCCTTTACCCTTAGCTCTTCAGCGCCGGTTATCTTAGTAGAACCTTCTGCAAAAGCAGCCGCTATGTTTATAATCGGGAACTCGTCTATTGCAGGCAAAAGCTCATCCCCGTTTATGTCGACACCATTTAGCTTCGACGTTCTTACAAGAAGATCCCCTGTGGGCTCGTCGTCGTCGTTCATGTTAACCACTTCGATAGCCCCGTTCATTTTTAAAAGGATGTCTATAATGCCGCGCCTGGTGGGGTTTAAGCCGACATTTTTAATCAGCAGCTCGGAGCCGGGCGTAATCATGGCTCCTACGATAAAGAACGCGGCAGAGGAAATATCTCCTGGCACTTTTATGTCAGCGGCCTTTAGCGAAGCCGCTCTCTTAACCGTTGCCTTGTTGCCGTCTACCCTTATATCAACGCCAAACTTCTTGAACATGCGCTCGGTATGGTCTCTGCTCTTTGCAGGTTCTTCTACCGAGGTCTCGCCCTCTGCAAAAAGCCCGGCAAGGAGTATAGAGGACTTTACCTGCGCGCTAGCGATTTTACTTTTATACGCAATGCCTTTTAAGGCCTTGCCCTTCACTGTCATGGGCAAAAGCTTATCGTCAAGCGCGCTTATATCAGCGCCCATCATTCTTAGCGGCTCTATTACGCGCTTCATAGGGCGCTTTCTTAGAGAATCATCTCCGTCTATTACCGACGTAAACGATTGTGCCGCAAGTATGCCTGTTAAGAGCCTTGCCGTGGTGCCGGAATTGCCCGCATCTATTACGCCAGATGGGGCCTTTAAGCCGTTTAACCCAACGCCGTGCACGATGAGGCGCGACTTTGACGGGCTCTCTATCTTGACGCCCATTGCCCTGAAAGCGCCGGCTGTGTGCAGGTTATCGTCGCCTTCGAGAAAGTTCGTTACCTCGGTAGTGCCGTCCGCAATGGAACCCAGCATAACGGCCCTGTGCGAGATGGACTTATCGCCGGGAACCTCGATAGAGCCGGAAAGAGATTTTATTGGATTTATTTTTCTTATCTTCAACAATACACCAACCGATATATTAATTATGACCCCTGAATTCTTTCGGCAGACGCGGCCTGTTCCTTACCTTTATTGGCATAAACCAGGTTAATAACGACCAAGGCCAGCACCAACACTGCGTTCAAAACAAGGAAAAAATCTAACGCGCCGCCGTATATCTTTCCCCCGCTTCGCGCTCCGGTAAACTTCATAAGCGCAAGCATCGAATATGGAAATAGGAATATGATAACAACTTGGCAAAAAAGCCACGGCGAAAATCTTTTACGCCACTGCCTGATTATAACCGTAATAAAAAAAACGAAATATAACAGATAAAAACAGACTTCCCACCAGGCAGGGTTGCCACGGCCCGAAAACACAAAATATACCACTAAAGCAAACAACCCCAACGCAATAAAACCAAAAACGCCGTACATGAATACGGCAATGCCGCTTAATATCCTATCGGGTTTGGTTAATGCCGCGTCCTCGTTCATCTTCACGCATACCGTTACATACTGCAGAGAGCTTAGGCCATAACCTGCCGTTTAAATTGATATTTTTTTAGTATAGCATACTAACATATTGAATTTCCAGAGTTTTTTAGAATACAAAAAACTCTCAAAAATACGCGTTACGCTGAATATGTCTATAGTCTAAAAACGCAACAACAAGGCTGGGTTAGAGAATAAAATTAAGGAACGATATTACCTATTTTTTAAGCGCGTCGCGTATGTCCTTGGCCCTCTGAAAGTCTGCCTTTATGGCATCGTACTCCCCTTTGGAGATATGACCCTTTATATTTGTAAGCACGCGCTCGAACTTTTCTATGGTCGAGAGAATGGCTGCTTTATTCATGTCGCAGATATCGGCCCACATCTCGGGCGAGCTTGACGCGATACGCGTAAAGTCCTTAAAGCCTCCGGCAGTGTATTTTAGAATGTCGTGGTCCTTGATTTCCTCGTCAATGTCCTCTATAGCATTGACAAGCGAATAGGCTATTACGTGCGGAAGATGGCTTATGGCAGCAAGCGCGATGTCGTGTGTTTTCGCATCCATTATAACGACCTCCGAGCCCGCAGCCTCCCAGAGCGCCCTTACCTTCTGAAGCGCTTCTTTGTCGGTCTTGTCCGTGGGGGTCAGGATGCATTTACGCTTTACGTAAAGGTCTCGCACCGCAAACTCTGCTCCCGAGTTCTCGGTGCCCGCAATCGGGTGCGCTGCGACAAAATGCGCGCCCTTCGGCATCAAAGGCTCGACCGCCTTCACAACCTCTTCCTTGACGCTTCCAACGTCCGTGACGATAGCGCCTGGCTTCAAATTTCTGGCAAATGAAGAAACAATCGAGGCAATGCTTTTGACAGGAACGCAGACAACTACAAGGTCTGCGTCTTTTACGCCCTCGTTTACGTCATGGGTATAGGAATCGATAAGCCCCATGGACACGGCGGTCTTTAGGTTCTTCTCACCCCTGCCCACGCCGACTATGGTGCCGGCAAGCTTCTTATCCTTTAGCGTATAGCAGAGCGAGCCGCCGATCAGCCCTACCCCTATTATGGCAACCTTTTTAAAAAAGGGTTCCATCAGCCGAGAGCCCCGCCGCTCTTAGAGCGTCCTTCCGATTGCCTTGGCAATTGCGCGAAGCTCGTTCATGAGCACGTCGAACTTCTTGGGCTTTAACGACTGCGCTCCGTCGCATAGCGCGTTCTCGGGGTCAGAGTGGACTTCTATCAAAAGCCCGTCCGCGCCGATAGCGACCGCTGCCTTTGAGAGCGCGGAAACAAAGTTCCATTTTCCTGCCGCGTGGCTCGGGTCTATGAACACGGGTAGATGCGTCTCCTCTTTAAGAACCGGCACGGCGCTAAAGTCGAGCGTGTTCCTTAGCGCTGTTTCGAAGGTCCTTATGCCTCTTTCGCAGAATATGATATTGGAATTGCCCTGCGAAGCAACGTACTCAGCGCTCATCAGGAGCTCTGCGATGGTGTTTGCAAGGCCGCGCTTAAGTAGCACGGGCTTCCCTGCCTTGCCTGCCTCCAGCAGAAGGCGGAAGTTCTGCATATTCCTCGCGCCTATTTGAATGATGTCGACATACTTGCAAAGTAGGTCGATGTCTCTTGGGTCCATAAGTTCGCTAACGAGCGGCAGCCCGGTTGCCTTCTTTGCCTCTGCCATGAGCTTAAGGCCATCTTCGCCAAGCCCCTGGAATGTGTAAGGAGACGTTCTCGGCTTGAATGCGCCGCCGCGAAGCATCGTCGCGCCGCTCTTCTTCACCTTCTCTGCGCAGTCGAGCATAAGCTCTCTTGTCTCAACACTGCACGGGCCTGCGATTACCTGCACCTTCTCGCCGCCTATCTTCACGCCACCAATGTCAAGAACGGTCGTCTCTTTCTTAAACTCACGGCTAACTAGCTTATAAGGCTTTAAGATGGGCATCACGTTCTCGACACCCGGTATTGCAGAGAGCGGAGCCTCCGCAAGCTTTGCCTCGTCTCCGATTGCGCCGATTATCGTTCTCTCTTTGCCCTTGGATATGTGCACCGCGAGCCCGAGCGCCTTTATCCTTTCTACAACGTGCTCGATTTCCTGCTCGGTCGCGTCCTTCTTGAGTACTATTATCATGAATAACCCCCCGGTCTTTGTATAGCCCATACGGCTTTTTTATTTTATCCTGCTCCCCGCGCCTCGATAATCAAGGCCAGCGGTTTTTCAGTCTACTCCATCACCTTAAAGAACGCCTCGAGAAAACGCCTGTTCTCGGCCTCGGTGCCGACTGTTACGCGTATGTACTCCGGAAGAGAGTAGCTCTTCATGGGCCTGACTATCACGCCCTTCTTTAAAAGCTCGTTATACACGACATCTCCCCTTCCGACCTTCACAAGAAAGAAATTCGCCTCGGTCGGAACGCATACAAACCCCTTTCTCTCGAGCTCTGTAAATAGCATCTGTAGCCCGTCGCTGTTGGTTTTCCTGCTCCTCTCGACATGCTCTGTGTCGTCCAGGGCCGCGGTTGCCGCAACCTGGGCAAGGCTATTGACGTTAAATGGCTGCCTCACTCTGTTTAAGTAATCTATGATTTTAGGGCTTGCGATGCCGTAACCAACCCTCAAGCCCGCGAGCCCGTATATCTTCGAAAACGTCCTGAGTATGATAACGGCCTTGCCTGAATCAAGGTACTTGATAGAATCCGGAAAATCCCTGTCAGTCACGTACTCGACATACGCCTCGTCTATTACTATGATCGCGTTCTTCGTGGCCTTTGCTATAAAGGCGTCGAGCTCTTTACCCTTTACTATCGTTCCGGTCGGATTATTCGGGTTCGATATGAACACAAGACGCGTCTTGTCGGTAAGCGCATCTCCGAGCGCCTCCATGTCTATCGTCAGATCATTTAGCGGTGTTTTTACAGACACCCCGCCTGCTGCCTGCGTAACAAGCGGATACACGGCAAAGGACGGGTCTCCCATGAGCACCTCGTCGCCGGGCTTTAAAAAGGTGCGGATTAGAAGCTCGATAATCTCATTCGAGCCGTTGCCGATGATGAGCGAATCCTCAGATACCTTCAAAAACGCCGCAAGCCGCTTCTTTAGATAGTAGCACGAGCCGTCCGGGTAGCGGTTTAGTTTGGTAAGCTCCCTGGCTATCGCCTCGACCGCCTTCTTAGAGGGGCCAAGCGGGTTCTCGTTACTGGCAAGCTTTATCGAACCCTGTATGCCGAGCTCGCGCTCGAGTTCCTCGATAGGCTTACCCGGAGGATACGGAGTAAGAGCTGCAATGCCGTCACTTACGGTTATATTCATCTCTTCCATCGTCTTTGCCATCTTCGCTATGCGCCTATACTCGACTTCGGGTACGAACCAAGCACCTTTATAAATGAGCTAAGCTCGGATACGTCGTGTATCGCGTCCTTTATTTTTTTATCTGTTGCGTGGCCGTCTATGTCAACAAAGAACACATACTGCCATGCCTTTGTCCGAAGCGGCCTTGACTCTATTTTCGTAAGGTTGATGTTACGCCTCGCAAACGCGCCGAGCATCTTAAAGAGCGCTCCCGGCGCGTCCTTTATGGCAAAGAGCACCGAGGTCTTATCATGCCCGGTCTTCTTTGCCTCTTTCTTGCTGATTACGAGAAAGCGCGTTATATTGTTCGGGTTGTCCTCTATCTTTCTCTCAACGGCTTTCAGGTCGTATATCTTTGCCGCTGCCTCGCTAGATATCGCCGCGATGGATGAGTCCATGGAGGCCATCTCCGCTGCCATGGCTGTGCTCGATACATCCATAGTCGAGACATTTGGCATGTGCGTCTTAAGCCACTTCGAGCACTGCGCGAGCCCGTGCGGGTGCGAGCAGACCTTCGCTATTTTCTCCATCTTGCCGCTCTTATTTAAAAGCGACATGGAGATTTCCACCATCACCTCAGCGCATATCTTTAGCGTGGAGGTGACGAACAAATCAAGCGTATGCGTAACTGCGCCCTCTGCCGAGCTTTCTACCGGCACAACACCGTAGTCGGCCATGCCCCTGTCAACCGCATCGAAGACCTCGGAGATGTCTTTTTTCGGGTTAAGCGAGCCCGAGAGCCCAAAGTGCTGCATCGCTGCCTGATGCGTGAACGTGCCAAGAGGGCCGAGAAAGGCAATCTTTAACGGCTTTTCAACGGACAAGGTCGCGCTCATTATCTCGCGATAAATGTTCTTTATGAGCTTTGCGTTAAGTGGGCCTTTACTAAGCGCGCTTACCTTGTTTAACACTTCCCTCTCGCGCTCTGGAACGTAGAACTCCTTACTCTCGGCAAGCTTGGTCTTCCCGACCTCGACCGCTATCGAGGCGCGCTTATTTAGAAGCTTTACGAGCTCGACATCCAAAGAGTCGATACGCTTCCTTAACTGCTTGAGTTTTCCGCTGTTTTTCATGAGTTTATGGCCCTTAAGCCGTAAAAAATCAGCATAGATTATTTCAGGGCCGAAATCAATAGAAATATTAGGTTATTACGGGCTCTGGTTACTTGAATACCCCCATCTTCCGGAATTTATCGTAACGTCCGGAGACAAGGGCATCGGGGGAGAATTTAGATAGCGATTCTATCTCTTCGAGCAGCGCCTGCTTCAGGTTCTCTGAAGCCTCTTTCTGGTCCCTGTGCGCGCCGCCAAGGGGTTCTTTCACGATTTTGTCTATTATGCCAAGTTCGAGGAGCTCGGAAGCCTCCATCTTAAGGGCCTTTGCAGCCTCGTCGGCCTTTGAGCCGTCCTTCCAGAGTATTGCCGCGCAGCCCTCCGGCGATATGACCGAATAGGTCGAGTACTCGAACATCAATACCTTATTAGCCACCCCTATGGCCAGGGCCCCTCCGCTTCCGCCCTCGCCTATGATAGCGCTAACGACCGGCACCCTAAGCTTCGACATCACAAGAAGGTTCCTTGCAATGGCCTCGCTCTGCCCTCTTTCCTCTGCCTCTATGTCAGGGGCAGCGCCGGGGGTGTCAATGAGCGTAACAAGCGGCCTGTTAAACCTGTCGGCAAGCTCCATCAACCGGAGCGCCTTTCTGTAGCCCTCGGGGTGCGGCATGCCGTAGTTCCTTCTTACGCGCTCCTTTGTGGTTCGGCCCTTTTGCTGGCCGATTATCACCACAGCCGTTCCGCCAATCCTTCCGAGCCCGCCGACAATCGCCGGATCGTCCTTATAGAGGCGGTCGCCGTGGAGCTCGATGAACTCATCGGTCATGTTCTCGATGTGATTTAGCGTGTACGGCCGCTGCGGATGCCTGGCAACGAGCGTTACCTGCCAGGGAGTGAGACTTGAGAATATCTTTTTCTTAAGCGCGGCGCTTTCCTTCTCGAGCTTTTTTATCTCAGAGCCGTTGTCAGCGCCCTCTTCGTCCTGCGCCTTCTTGAGCGCGGCTATCTCGGCCTCGATATCGTCTATGGGTTTCTCGAACTCGCGTGAATGAAGCTTTGTCATATCCCTCCGTAAATATCTCTACGAGAACTCTACTACCGTTCCCTCTATTGTTTTCTTTATCTCTGTAACGGCGTCGTCGTCCGGGTTTATCTTGAACTCATCCGAGAGCCCGATAATCACCTCTCTTGAGTCCGGATACAAAAGATGCAAAAACACCGGAGACTTCCCGGGCCTCGATTCGAGCACCTTCCTAAGCGACGGAAGCGCGGCCTCGTTAAGCACGGCAACGGAAGCCTTGATGTGCGTCTTCTTCGGTTTTCTGTCCTTTGCGTCGTCTATGGAGACGATATCCCTTGCTATTATCTTATACTCCTCGGCCTCGACGGTGTCAACAGCGCCGTTATTGGCGGCATTGGCCCTTGCCGCTTCCTTCTCTAACTTTCCGGAAACGACAACAGGCTCATCCGAAGAGACAAGCTCCTTGCATTTGGCATAGAGGTCAGAGAATATCACGACCTCGACAGCGCCGCTTATGTCCTCGACCCTCGCAAATCCCATGCGAGAGCCCTTTTTGGTCGTAGTCTCGCGCATGCTGGTGACGATGCCTGCCACAGACACGTCGTCGCCGCTGGATTTGTCCATAAGAGAGTCGGTCGTGTCGGTTGTGAAAAACGAAAGCTCCTTTAAATAGCGCGAGAGCGGATGCGCCGTTATGTAGAAACCAAGCGTCTCCTTTTCGTACAGAAGAAGCTCCTTTTCCTCCCATTCCTTTGCCCCGGCCGGGATGTCGTCGGTTGAGGCGGACTTCTTACCACCGCCGCCGCCCATCACGTCGAATAATGACGTCTGCCCGGCCTCCCTGTCCCGCTGCACAGCGGCAGCAGCGTCCATGGCCTTGTCAAGGGACTCAAAGAGCGCCTTTCTAGGCTTTTTCGTAAAGTCGAATGCCCCGCACTTTATAAGGCTCTCAACGACCTTCTTGTTCAACTTCCTCGAATCTACGCGCGAGAGAAAATCCGTAAGCGAGAGAAACGGCCCCTCGGCCCTTACTTCGAGAACCGACTCTATCGCGGCAGAGCCGACGTTCTTGACGGCAGCAAGGCCAAAACGTATGGAGTCCTCGCTGACGGTAAAGTCCACTGAGCTCTCATTTAAATCCGGGGGAAGAACTTTAACGCCTGTGTCGCGGCACTCGCCCATGTACTTCATCACCTTGTCGGTGTTGTCCATGTTGATTGAGAGAAGCGCGGCCATGAACTCGACCGGATAGTGCGCCTTAAGATAAGCCGTCTGGTACGCGACCATTGCGTACGCCGCGCTGTGGCTCTTATTAAAGCCGTACCCCGCGAAGTGCGCCATCAAATCGAAAATCTTTTCGGCCTTTTTAGGCGGCACGTTGTTTTTCTTGGCTCCTTCGAGGAACTTCTCCCTCTGCTCGAGCATGACTTCGTGGACCTTTTTGCCCATGGCCTTTCTTAGCACGTCGGCGTCTCCGGGGGTATATCCGGCGAGCACCTTCGATATTTCCATGACCTGTTCCTGATAGACCATGACGCCGTAGGTGTTCTCGAGTATTGGTTTCAATTGCTCGAGCTCGTATACAATGGGCGTCTGTTTGTGCTTACGCTTTATAAAGTCATCTACCATGCCGCTTTGCAGAGGCCCCGGCCTGTAGAGCGCAACGGTTGCTATCATGTCCTCGAAGGTCTCAGGCTTCAATTTACGAAGAAGCTCCTTGATGCCGGTGCTCTCTAGCTGGAAGGTGCCGTTCGTTAGCCCTGCGGCAACGAGCTTGAAGGTTTTTTCATCCGAGAGCGGAAGATTGTCGATGTCGATGTCAACGCCGCGGTTCCTTTTAACGGTCTTCACGGCCCTGTCTATTAGCGTAAGCGTCTTGATGCCGAGGAAATCGAACTTAACGAGCCCGAGTTCCTCGATGTTCTTCATCGCGTACTGCGAGGTAACGAAGTTGTCCTTCTGCCCTTTATAGAGCGGAAGGTACTCGACAAGCGGCGCATTCGAGATGACTACACCTGCGGCATGCGTTGAGGCGTGGCGAGGAAGCCCTTCGAGCCCCTTTGCCACCTCGATAAGCTCGGCAACCCTTGCGTCGGCCTTTATAAGGTCCTTTAGCTTTGCCTCGTCCTCAACTGCCTTTTCTATGGTGATGCCAATCTGGTTTGGCACGAGCTTGGATATCTTGTCAACGTCTGCGTAAGGCATATCGAGCGCCCTGCCGACGTCGCGAATAACGGCCCTGGCCTTCATCTGTCCGAAGGTGATGATTTGCGTCACGTTATCGCTGCCGTACTTTTCCGTAACATACTTTATGACGCTATCGCGCCCCTCGAAGCAGAAATCGATGTCTATATCAGGAAGGCTTATTCTGTCCGGATTTAGAAAACGCTCGAAGAGAAGGTTATAGCGTATGGGGTCGAGGTTGGTGATGCCTATCGCGTATGCAACGAGGCTTCCTGCAGCGCTTCCCCTACCCGGTCCTACGGGGATATTTTTACTTCTCGCGTATTCTATAAAATCGCTCACAATGAGGAAGTACCCGGGAAACCCCATGCGGTTTATGACGGTAAGTTCTTTCTTGAGGCGCTCATAATACTGCCATTTGACCGAATCAGCATCCATGCCCTTTGCGGCCATTGCCTTTAGCCTTACTTCAAGCCCTGCCTCGGCCTTCTTGGCAAGGAACGCGTCGAGCGTTTCGCCCTTGGGAAGCGGAAAATCCGGCAAGTGCGACTCGCCAAACTTTAGCTCCAGGTTGCAACGCTCGGCTATCTCGATTGTATTTTGCACGGCCTCTGGCACGTGACTGAAGGCCCTTATCATCTCTTCCGGGCTTTTTACGTAGAACTCGTCGGTAGTAAACCGCATGCGCGTTGAATCGGACATGGTCTTGCCCGTCTGTATGCAGAGAAGCACCTCGTGCCACCTTGCGTCCTGTTTATTCAAATAATGGCAGTCGTTTGTAGCCACAAGCGGAAGCCCCGTGCGCTTTGCGAGCTCGAGCATGCCCTCGTTAACCTTCTTTTGCTCCTCTATGCCGTTATCCTGGATTTCAAGGTAAAAGCGCCTGTCAGTGAATATCTCGGAGTACTCGCGCGCAACATCTTCCGCGCGTTTGGGGTTACCTTCCATGAGGTTCGAGGCCACCTCCCCATGAAGGCACGCGCTAAGGGCGATTAGCCCTTCGTTATAAGTTCTAAGAAGTTCCTTGTCAACGCGCGGCTTATAGTAAAAGCCGTCGAGGTAGGCCTTGGTAAGGAGCTTGCAGAGGTTATGGTAACCCTTGATGTTCTTAACGAGCAAGACGAGGTGGTGGAAGTTCTCACCATACTCCCCGCCCCTTACTGGTCTTGATCTGTCGTCGTGGCGGCCCTGGGCAACGTAGACCTCGCAGCCGATAATGGGCTTAACGCCGCTCGTCATGCCTTTTCTGTAGAAGTCTATTGCGCCAAAAAGGTTGCCGTGGTCGGTCATCGCGACCGCGGGCATCTTCATTTCCTTTACGCGCTCGAAGAGCCGCTCCGGGCGGATGGCGCCGTCAAGAAGGCTGTACTGCGTATGCAGATGAAGATGTACGAACCCGGCGTGTTTCATACACTGAAAAATACCACACTTGGAGGTATTTTGGTAGAAGAAAACCCGTCAAAAAAGACAGCGGGCAAAATAGCGCTACTTGTCCTTGTTGGCTTTTCTGAACCTTTCATAGGACTTCTCGATAATCTTAAGAGCTGCCTCTTTCTTTTCCCAGCCCTCGATGCCGGTCTTCTTTTCCTCAAGATCCTTGTAAACGGAAAAGAAGTGCTCGATTTCCTTTAAAAGATGCGGCGGCACGTCCTTTAAGCACTTAAGATGGTTCCAGAGCGGGTCTCTTACCGGAACGCAAAGTATCTTTTCATCAGGCCCCTTTTCATCCCACATCTTGAAGAGCCCGACCGGTTTTGTTTCGATAAGACAGCCAGGGAATGTCGGCTCCCACACAAGCACAAGGGCATCCAGCGGGTCTCCGTCCTCTGCAAGGGTATCGGGGATAAAGCCGTAATCGCTTGGATAGTGCACAGCGGAAAAGAGCATGCGGTCGAACTTTATGACCTTTTTTTCCTTGTCGTACTCGTATTTATTCCTGCACCCTTTTGGAATTTCTATCATCACCGGAACGGTGACTTCTTTTGCTCTCTTTCTTGTTTTTATCGGCATGATATGGCCCTCACTTCGTCCTCCAAGACAGTTTATTATCTTTGATATATTTTATGGAATTAACAGCCCGTCCTGTTTTTAGCAGGCGGCCAATGTCCTCAAACGAGTCTACATCATACCATTTTGGAAGGAGTTTTGCATCAATGCCCTCGCGTTTGGCAATCTCTAACGTCTCAGATAACACGGCAGAGGTGCCCCAGTCTACGCCTTTGAAAATAGCCTCCTTCGCCGTGCCAAGCCCTATAAGATAGTACCCGCCGTCTTCGGAAGGGCCGAGAATAAGAGACTCTTTATAGGCCTTTAGCAGAAGAAAGGCTTCGGCTATGTACTCCTTTGGCATGTCCGGAGAATCGCTGCCTATCATGACAACCCGCCTACACCCTGAGGCAAAGGCATCCACAAAGGCCGCATACATCTTTTGGCCTAAATCTCCGTCTTTTTGACATGTTACAGCTACTTTCTCAGGAATAATATCAGATAATTCTGCGTTAGCTTCATGCTTGGCAACGCAGGCTATGACATCGATAGATTGACCAGAGAGTCCTATATTAAGGAATGTATCCTTGATAAGACACGTATAAAACACAGCCGCCTCTTCTTTGGTAAGAGACGGCGTAAGTCTTGTCTTTACAAACCCCGGCCTCGGGGCCTTAAGCATGACTATAATGGCATTGCCGCTATTATTCACCTGACCAGCCCCTCCTCCATGGAATAATAACACATAAGAAAGGGCAAGGACAACCTACAGATACGTTATGCTCCGCTTAAACTCCTTAAACGGCACGCCATCGAGCTCGATGTAGGGATCCGGGCCAAAGTAGTTTAGCGGCTCTCCCTTTTGAGGCGGCGTAAGCACGATGTCTCTGCCGCGGCTAAAGAGCACCCTGTTCTCGTCAATTGAGCCGAAGTAGTACTCCTTCCTCGAAGCATCCTTGGACGCCTCGGATATATCCACCGGCACCCAGCCCTCGCCTTCGACATAGAACCTTGCCCAGCAGTGGTAGCCGCCCTCGACGGTCTCGGGCTTGGATATTCCTGCCTTTAGCGGAAACCCCATCTCGAAGACAACGGGAATGGACTCGACCTGAGAAAGCGAGGCAAAGAAGGAATGAAAGTCCGTGCAATTGCCCGTGCCCTTTTCTCCGCCCGACACAGAGAGGCACACGCGGTTAACATCTCCCCGGCCCCAGCCGGGGATGTTTTTACTGTATTCCATGTTCTTAAGAACAAAGTCGTAAATGCCACTGGCTTTTTCCCTGACCGTTACGGCGCTGCCTGCTGCCCCGCGCGCAAAGGCGCGCACACGGTCGTTATGCACGGCCATCCGCGAAGGCCTTAGATACTTCTCGAACACCCTGGCATCGGCCTTGTCGTTAGAGGTCTTCTTGGAAGCCGGGACCGCGACCTCGCTTCTCTCTATCAAGTATTCTATCGTAAACGTGTACCCCTTATCGGTGCGTGGAGCGCTGAAGTAGAGCATTGCATTGCCCCAATCGGCATCGTAGCGAAGCTCGGCCTTCGAAGGAGATTGCGTTATGCGCGCCTTCAGTACGCGCTGCTCCGCTGTATCGGGCGGGTACGGCACCCATACGCTGGTAGCGCCCTTGCCGGGAGCGACAGTGAAGGAATACTTAAGCTCTATGACGCGCTTCCCTTGCTTCCCCTGGTCTGCCACGCATAGGCCGGCAAAGGAAAACACGGCAACAAAAGCCGCCCCAAAAAGCATATTAGAGTATCTTTTGAAAAACATTTACTCTCTCTCCATGGTAATGTCGATATGCCGCCTTAGTGATGGTGCTTATGCTCCGTCTCCGCAGCAACAAGCACATGACTAAAGCCCTCGATGACCTTTGCGCCTTTTTTACTGAAGGCAAAGTCTATGTACTCCTTTAACACGCCCTTGGGCTCGCCTTTGGTAACGATGTTATAGTCCTGGTAAAAACGGTAGATATCGCCGACATTTTTCGATGTCGGCATCATGCCGTCGACCTTTAGTATCTTCACATCATCGGACTCATACCCGTATATCTGCTGGCCTATGGCAGCCTCGCTCTCCATCACAAGCTTGTTGGTATACTCTACCGGGTTTACCTTACCCTCGGGCCTTAGCTCCTCGACCTCCTTACCATACATCGTGAGCTTCTTATTCACCATGTGCTTTACGCACGGAGCTAACATGACGTTTAAAATCGGCATATCAGCGCCGCCGACGTCCTTCCAGTTCTTTATCGTGCCGTCATATATGCCCTTTAGCTGGTCATAGGTAAGCGCGCTTACGGGGTTGGCCTTATTGACGATGAACACCACAGGCGACTTTGCTATCACAGTCGTGACCGCGTCTTTGGGAAGATTCTCGGAAAGGCCGTTTTGCGTGCTGACGCCTATGTCGGCCTTGCCTTCCGAGGCCTTATACACGCCAAGCGTGCAGCTCGACGGGTCATAGGCAAAGTTTACGCCTTTTTTCATCTTAACAAACTCCTCGGCCAACGCCTTTGCGAGCGGAAGGCTGCACGGGTCCCCGGATATGGTAACGGTATTGTCTTCTGTAAACGCCATTGCAGCCGGAAAGAGGGCCAGCATAAAAACAGCGGCAAAGGCCGCGATGATGCTTCTATTCACCGGTAAAACCTCCAGACAGTATTTATTACTGAAATTGTAAGATAGATGAAAGGAATAAGTCAAATCGATATTTTCAATATATTTTGCATTCCCTATAGAGAAGCGAAGAGCACCTTATCTGTAAATACCTTGCAGGCCGGGGAAAGCGTGCGCGTCCTGTCCGTGATGACGAAAAAGCTCCGCTTTAGCTCAATGCCACGCACCTTCAGAAGTCTGAGGCTTTTGCACCTTACCTCATTCTCGACAGCGTACTTCGAGACAAAGGCCATTCCGAGCCCCTCCATAAGCCCTCTTTTTACCGCCTCTGTGGAGCCAAGCTCGGCCGCGATATCCAGGGCGTCGACATCCACGCCTGCCTTCTTAAGTGCAGCATCGAGTGTTTTTCTCGTTCCAGAGCCGTCCTCTCTTATCACAAGCGGTATGCGGCAAAGGTCTTTTGCGCTAACGGCCTTTACTTCCTTAAAATGCCTTGCCGAAGCCGCAAGGACAAGCTCGTCCTTCAGGAATTCACGCGATATAAACCTCTTGTCAGAAGGCTTTGCCCCTACAACCCCAAGCTCTATGTCCCCGGCCTTTAGCATTGCCTCGATGCCGCGGCTGTCACTTATCTTAAGCGTAACCCTGACCTTTGGGAAAGCGGCCCTGAAGCGGCCGATGTACTTTGGCAAAAGATACTCCCCTGGTATGGTAGAGCCTCCAATCGAGACCGTGCCGCCAAGTTCTCCCTTGAATTCCTTGATTGCCTGAAGCGCCTTGACCCGCGTAAGCGCGATTTCTCTGGCGTGCTTATATAGAAGCGTCCCTGCACGTGTTGGCACGACACTTCTGCCGACCCTGTCAAGGAGCTTTAGCCCGACCTCGTCCTCAAGGGCCTTTATGTGGCTGCTTATCGTCGGCTGCGTAAGAGATAACCTCTCCGCTGCCTTTGAAAAGCTTTTAAGCTCCATCACCGCTATGAACACATCGAGAAATCTAAGCTCCATAATTCCCCTCGGCTTTTTTTAGCTTATCGCCGCTCCGTTCGTATATAGAAACGGGTGAGATACAAGCATTACCAAGAACTTTTATAAGCTCCTTGAGATTACCCTCCTCTGCCGTAATCACAAGCTCACAGCCCTCGGTAAGGCTCTTTGGCGCAGGGTCGAGCCTGAAGGCAACGCCTTTTTCCTTCAAGACCTCCTCGGCCTTAAGCACCGTGTGAGTGGATCCGAATGTAAGAATATAGCTCATGGTTAAAATCTATCAGTTCCAACGGCCAAAGGCAAGCTGCATGGACTTATAATGCAACCGCCCTGTTGATTGAATACTTATGATAAAGATAGTATCAAAAAAGCCCCAAATTAAAAGGCGGCGCGCTATAAGCGTGCCGCCTTTTGTTTTCTAAAATAACAGAAGCTTACTTCTAAAGGTTCTCCACCCTCTCCTTATAGAACGGGAACTTCCTGCAAAGCTCGATGACCTCGTGCTTTACCTTCGTAAGCTCGGCCTCGTTTGCCCTGTTCTTGATGGCTCTGTCTATGAAGGAGCCTATTACCTTCATCTCTGCTTCCTTCATGCCCTTTGTCGTTGCAGCAGGCACGCCTACGCGCACGCCGCTTGTAACAAACGGGCTTCTGGTCTCAAAAGGTACTGTATTCTTATTGACGGTAATACCTGCCTTTCCGAGCGCCTCCTCTGCCTCTTTACCCGTGATATCCTGCTTTGTCAGGTCAATAAGCATCAGGTGGTTATCTGTGCCGCCTGAAACGAGGTTATATCCGAGCTTGGTAAGCTCCTCGGAAAGGGCCTTGGCGTTTTTGAGTATCTGCTGCTGGTAGACCTTGAACGCAGGCTCGAGCGCTTCTTTAAAGGCAACGGCCTTTGCCGCAATGACGTGCATGAGCGGCCCGCCCTGTATGCCAGGGAATATGAGCTTATCAACGCCCTTTGCGAACTCCTCACGGCACATTATCATGCCCGCCCTCGGGCCTCTAAGCGTCTTATGCGTGGTCGTAGTGACGAACTCAGCGTGCGGCACTGGGGAAGGATGAAGCCCTGTTGCCACAAGCCCGGCTATGTGCGCGATATCGACCATGACCTTTGCGCCGACCTCTTTAGCGATGTCCTCGAAGGCCTTGAAGTCTATTATCCTCGGGTACGCGCTCGCGCCGACGACTATCATCTTTGGCGAGTTCTTCTTTGCAAGATCCCTCACCTCGTCCATGTCTATACGCTGGTTGTCTTTCCTCACGCCGTAGGGAACTACCTTATAGAAAATACCGGAAAAATTCACCGGGCTTCCGTGCGTAAGGTGGCCGCCGTGCGAGAGGTTCATGCCAAGTATAGTGTCCCCGGGCTTTAGCACCGACAGATACACAGCCATATTTGCCTGCGAGCCCGAATGCGGCTGCACGTTCACGTGGTCTGCGCCAAAGAGGAACTTCGCCCTCTCTATCGCGAGCCTTTCGGCAACGTCCACGTACTCGCAGCCTCCATAGTAGCGTTTACCAGGATAGCCCTCTGCGTACTTATTCGTCATGACGCTGCCCTGGGCTTCGAGCACTGCCTCGCTGACTATATTCTCCGATGCTATGAGTTCGAGCTTATATTCCTGTCTCTCGGTCTCGTTCTTTATAGCCTCGTAGAGCTCGGGGTCGTAGTTCTTTAGTACCGACATGTTGGTATGCTTCCTTTCTTTTCAAAATACTTATCTTTTTATTATAACATTTCCGGCCCGGTTTCGGCGCGAAAATAAACGCCTCAACCCTTCCGTAAAACTATCTTCCAAACCTTTTGCCGCCCTTTTGCTGCGGCTCTTCTGCGGGGTTTTTATCGGCCTCGCCCTTATCATCTTCCTTTTCTTTATCTTTCTCCCCGTCCTTTTCCTTACCTGAGCCCTCCTCATCGCCGCCGGAAGCAGCAGGAGTTTCGGAAATAGCCGGTGCCGCGGCTGCAGGTGCTGCAGGTGCGCTTACACGGCCCCTTGCGCCAAACCTCGGCCCTGATGTTGCAGGAACTGCCGCAGGCGCAGGTGCTGCCGCAGGAGCTTCTACTACAGGAGCAGGAGCTGCTGCCGGAGCAGGAACTGCTACAGGCGCAGGCGTTGCTACCACAGGCGCTGCAGGTGCAGCAGGAGTTGCCGGGGTTGCCGGTGTTGCCGCAGGCGGCGCGCTCTCTATTCCTCTATTACCAAACCTCGACCCAGGTGCAGCAGGAGTTGCCGGAGTTGCGGGTGTAGCCGCAGGCGGCGCGCTCTCTATGCCTCTATTACCAAATCTCGACCCAGGCGCTGCAGGTGCAGCAGGAGTTGCCGGAGTTGCGGGTGTAGCCGCAGGCGGCGCGCTCTCTATTCCTCTATTACCAAATCTCGACCCAGGTGTTGCAGGTGCAACAGGCGTTGCCGGAGTTGCGGGTGTAGCCGCAGGCGGCGCGCTCTCTATGCCTCTATTGCCAAACCTCGACCCTGGGGTTGCCGGTGCAACAGGCGTTGCAGGAGTTGCGGGTGTAGCCGCAGGCGGCGCGCTCTCTATGCCTCTATTGCCAAACCTCGGCCCTGGTGTTGCAGGTACAGCCGGAGCTGCCGGAGTTGCAGGGGTAGCTGCAGACGGCGCGCGCTCTATGCCTCTACTACCAAACCTCGACCCTGGGGTTGCCGGTGCAGCAGGCGTTGCCGGAGTTGCAGGGGTAGCCGCAGACGGCGTTCTGAACCTGTTTGCGTCATTTCCTCTGTTGTCCACTGGAGCGGCCACTGAACCCCGCCCCGCGCCGGAAGGCGTTGCGGAAGTCTTGGGCGCGAGCGGAGCGTTAAGAAGCGTAATTATACGCGTCTTTCTTTCCTCTTTGCTCCTGGTCCTGCTGTCGTGCTTCTTATTTTTAAACTTCTTGGTCCTGCTTTCCGCATCGTCGGTGATATTGATTGCGGCATCGAGATATTCCTGCGGAACTATGCCCGAATATTTTCTTAGAAACTTATCGCCGTTGGTCCTGGCGCTGTAATACGACCCTTCGTCATAGTCCTCGTAGAGGTCTATGAAATCACGGCCCAGGGCCGAATGCTTGACACCGATGGTGGCATCGTCGTTATTAGAGGAACGGCTTAGCGTTTTGCCTGCGTTCTTATCGCGATGCTCGTACTCGATACGGCCTTTTGATGGGCCGGCGGCAGGCACCTTAAAATCTATGACAGTAATGTCGAAAAAGAGATTCTCCCTGTAGTAGTCGGGGTAGCGGATGTTCGTTTCCATGTAGTTCACATATATTGCCCCGTAATCGCCGGACCTGAACTGGAAGCTGCAAAGCCCCCTGTCGTTTGTAAGCGTATAATACCAGGCGCCCTGGCCCCCCGGAGCTCCTGACTCAACAAGGAACAAGCTCACTGGAACGTATGGCATTGGGGCGCCCCACGCATCCACCGTCATATATACCGCTTCATATGTCTGTACGGGATAAGTTCTTACGGTTGTGGCGCCGCCAGACGACGGCGACCTTCTCTGGGACGGCTCTATGTCTCTCACAGTAACAACACAACCTGCAAGGACAAAAATAACGGCAGACAGCAACAACGCGCGTACGGCATTCCCTGCAAAAGCACCAACGGTCACTTGCCTCATTTCATACCCTCCCTGGTCTTGTTGTTATCAGCTCTCAAGCCCTTTTATCTTGTCGAGCCTCTTTTGATGCCTGCCGCCTTCGAACTTCGCCTCCAGCCACGCCTTCACCATCTCTCTTGCCGTATCCTTTGGCGTGACGCGTCCGCCGATTACAAGTATATTGGCGTCGTTATGCTCTCTCGACATCTTTGCCGTGTACACGTCGCTTGCGAGCGCGGCTCTCACGTTCTTATACTTATTTGCCGCGATGCTCATGCCTATGCCCGTGCCGCAGACAAGTATGCCGCGTTCGATCTCGCCCTCGGAGACCTTCTCGGCGACCTTCATGGCGTAATCCGGGTAATCGACACTTGCGTCCGAGTCGGTGCCCATGTCAACGCCTTCGTAGCCGAGCTCTGCGATGCACTTTTTCAGTTCTTCCTTCATCTCGCGCCCGGCATGGTCGCTTGCTATTGCTATTTTTTTACTCATTGGAAGGACGGCCTCCTGATATCATCCGATATCAGCCATTGAACTTCTTAAAGACAAGCACTGCGTTGGTGCCGCCAAAGCCGAAGGAATTGGAGACCGCTACCCTAAGTTCCTTATCGCGCGCCGCGTTTGGCACGTAATCAAGGTCGCACTCCGGGTCAGGGGTTGTGTAGTTGATGGTCGGCGGAATCTTGGAATGATGCACTGCAAGACTCGTGAACACGGCCTCTATGCCGCCTGCAGCGCCAAGAAGATGCCCTGTCATGCTCTTTGTCGAGCTTATGGCGAGTTTCTTTGCGTGGTCGCCAAAGACGCGTTTAATGGCCATGGTCTCGTAAAAGTCGTTATAGTAGGTGGATGTGCCGTGCGCATTTATATAATCTATGTCTTCGGGATTTACTCCCGCGTCCTTTAAGGCAAGCCCGATGCATTTCGAAGCGCCCACGCCGCCCTCCGAAGGGGTCGTCATGTGGAAGGCGTCCGAGTTCATGCCGTACCCGGCTACCTCTGCGTATATGCGTGCGCCCCTCTTCTTCGCGCTCTCCATTTCTTCAAGCACGAGCACTCCAGCGCCCTCGCCGACTACAAAGCCGTCGCGGTCCTTATCAAACGGCCGGCTCGCGGTCTTCGGCGAATCATTTCGAGTGGAGAGCGCCTTCATTGCGTTAAACCCGGCAACGCAAAGCGGCGTAATGGTAGCCTCGGTGCCTCCGGCAACCATCATGTCGGCATCGCCTCTTTGTATAATCTTATACGCGTCGCCTATGGAATGCGTTCCCGTTGCGCAGGCCGTGACGGCACAGGAGTTAGGCCCCTTTGCGCCGATTTTAATCGACACCTGACCGCTTGCGAGGTTTATGATGACCATGGGGATGAAGAACGGCGTTACCCTGGACGGGCCCTTTTCCTTAAGTACACTGTGCCAGTGCTCTATGGCCGGAAGGCCGCCGATACCGGCGCCGATGTAAACGCCTGCCCTCTCCGCGTTCTCTTCGGTTATCTTATAGCCTGAATCTTCGTAAGCCCTTATTGCCGCGTGGAAGGCGTACTGGATAAAAAGGTCCATCTTCTTGATTTCCTTTTTATCGATAAGCTCCTCGGCATTGAAGTCCTTTACCTCGGCTGCTATCTTTACCGGAAAATCCGCGATATCGAACCTTGTTATATAATCGACGGCACTCGTGCCTTTAAGAGCGTTTGTCCACGCCTTATCGACACCCGTGCCAAGCGGGCTTACTATGCCAAGACCCGTTACAACGACTCTTCTCATAATGATAGGTATGTTTTATCCTGTTAGATGCGTTTGGCCGGCAGTAAAATATCCGGCAAACCATAAAATCGCGCGGGACGGAAATTATGATTTCCGTCCCACGCCTTGAACCGCCAAAACCTTCCGGCAAAATACCGGCCTACTTTACCTTCTTCTCGATGTAGGAAACGACCTCGCCGACGGTCTTTATCTTCTCGACATCCTCATCGGGTATCTCTACCGAGAACTCCTCCTCGAGCGCCATGACCATCTCGACTATGTCGAGGGAATCGGCGCCAAGGTCGTCCATAAAGGACGCGCCCGGCTTTACTTCGTCCTCGGAGACGTTTAGCTGCTCGGCTATTATCTTCTTAACCCTTGTTTCCGTTGCCATTTATACCCTCCCGCTTGGTTGTAAATTACGTGATAAAACAGATTGAAATTTTATACCACCAAACAGCGCCGAAGTCAATCTGATATAGCTAAAACAGAACAAAAACTCAGACTATCTTTTTCCTCATCAAAAACACCAGCCCCTCGCAATACTCGAGCACCTCGGTCTTATCGGCCCCGCCGTGCATTGAGAGCAGGAACTCGCTGTTGCCGCCCATCTCGACTATGTTAAAACCTGTCTTATCGGCTATCAGCTCTATCTCCCAGTACGGTATCGGGTTTATGTGGTAAAAAAGGTTTTTGGGCTGAAACCACTGAAAATACCCCTTCTTGCCAAACATTTGGCGGCTAAAGCCAAGAAGTATGTTCGGCGTCGTGACAAGCAGCATCCCTCCGGGCTTTAGCGCCGCGTGCGCGATCCTGAAAAGCCTCCACGGGTTCTCTATGTGCTCGACAACCTCCTGGCAGAATATGAAATCGAACTCGCCGCCGTTGTAAGGAAACTGCTTCTCCGAATTGAAATCGAAGTTGAAGTTACGCTCGTCGTCCTGTTTTATCTCTATGTCGCAGTTAACCACGTCGAACCCTAGATGCGTAAGCACCGCGCTCATCTGTCCTACGCCGCCGCCGAGGTTCAACACCTTGCGTCCAAGCCCCCCTTTTTCCATATACTTTAGAAGCTTCATCATACCGACCTCTGCCGTGCCGGGCATGGCATGGCACTCGAGGGCGCGCATATGGTATCTCTTCTTGCCGTGGTAAAAACGCCGCTCGGTCAACGTAAATTTCTCTCTTACGATGCCGAGGTCGCGCGTGTACTCTATGAGATCATCTGTCTTGTCTTTTTTAAAAAAACCGAACATAACGCCCTTTGAGGCCTGCGCCTTGACTATATACTCAGGTTCTTTCTTACAGCCAGAAAATTCGTGACCACAACGAACACCTCGTGCAGCTCCCTGTACCTGTCTATGCGTCTCACGCCGTCCTTCAATACCCTGTAAATCTCATAACGCGGCGATAGCATGTCGTAAAAATCCCTGAAGAACGTGCGTGATTCGATATTGGGCTTGCCAAACTCGAACTGTATATAATCAATAGCGTTGGCCTCTAGCATGGAGGCAGCGCCCTTTAGCACCTCGAGTTCGTGCCCCTCGACGTCTATCTTCATGAAATCTATTTTTTTTATCCCGTTATCACGGCAAAACGCGTCGATGGTGGTTATTGTAACCGTCTCGCTAACCTCACCGGCCTGTCCGCTTCTTTTACCGTGAACACTTGCCTGGTCGCTTCCGTCTATGTTGTAATGCAGCGTCAGCGTGCCTTTAATAGAGCCCAACCCTGCATTATGGCATGTGACGGTCGGTAAGTCCTTAACTGCCGCCGTAAGCCTCTCAAAGGTCCTCTTCGAAGGCTCGAATGCGTATATCCTGCTGTCACCAGGAAAATGCGAGACCAGTAGCCTCGAGTACTCGCCTTCGTTGGCGCCGACATCGAAGAGCACGGCGCCGCCTGGCGCCGTAACTTTCGCGGCAACCCGACGTATCACGCCGACCTCGCCGCTGTCGGCAAGGGACGGCCCAAGGCCGATGTTCATGCCCTTTAGCGAAATGCGGTAAAGGTACTCAAACGTCCTTTGCCAGCGCGACTTGCCAAAAAACAGAGAACTCAGCATGCCGCGCTTCTTTTCGTTGACAAAACGGTTTATGTCCCTGAAAAATCCCATTTAAAGTAGTATATGTCCCGTCGAATAATTGCCGTGGCGCGTTTCGTTACCGCTCCCCTTGCCTCTATGCCTGCCTAAGCGCACGACTCCTTAAGATGCGTTTAAGCCCTTTTAGCGGATTTAATAGCCACGCATAGACCTTTACGTTGAACGGCCATATGATGGCGGCCTTTAAAAACTCCTTGTATGCCGAAAAAAACGGCTCTCCGCGCCTAAACCTCTCCTTGCCCCTTATGTAGCAGAGCCCGGAGTCGAACTTCTTTTTTGCCGACATATCGACGCGCCCGCTGTTTAGCGCCATGAACTTCTCGAAACTCTTTTGCGAATAATACAACGCTGCCTCGAAATCGGTTAACGAGAGCCTCACACCATCGTGCCTTCTATACATCAGAAGCGGTTCCCTGATAATAAAGACCTTGCGGTCAAGGGCAAGGTTTAATACAAAGAGCTGGTCTTCAGCCACCTTAAGCTCTGCGTCAAAGCGAAGGGAAAGAAGGCACTCCTTCCTTACAAGAAGCGATTGCACAGGAACAAACCCTGTTCTTCCGCCAAGCAGCGCATCCAGCACGCGCCCGTCGGCCGGTAATTTAGGCACCAATGTATCGAACACGCGTCCGTCATTTCCGATGATGTCAAACCCCGTGCAGCAGACGTCGAAGGCCGGGTTATCACAAAGCGCGCCAATCTGCTTTTCGACCTTCGTCGGCCTCCACATGTCGTCGGAATCGAGAAAGGCAATGAACTCACCTGTTGCCTCTTCTATTCCGCGGTTCCTTGCGCTCGATACGCCGCCGTTTGGCTTTTTTATATAACGTATGCGCGAATCACCGAGCGCAGTAACAACCTCGCCGGTATTGTCTGTCGAGCCGTCGTCTACGATGATGACTTCGAGGTTTACGTAGGTCTGGGCAAGTACGCTTACTACGGCCTCCTTCAGGAGTAGAGCCCTGTTAAAGGTCGGAATGACCACGCTGACCATGCCGCTTTGTCCTGTTGCCATAATGCGTCCCGCCGAATTGATGCAAAAAGATGCGTAAAAACAAACGCCGCGCTCGCGCGGCGTTCATCCTACATGTAGAGCCCGCCGTTTATACTGAGGACGTTACCCGTAACATAGCTTGCAGCGTCGGATGAGAGAAAGAGCACGCCGCTTGCCACGTCGTCGGAAGTACCGAGCCTTGAAAGAGGTATCTGGCTTATAAGCGCTTCCCTTGCCTTCTCTGGCATGGCCTGCGTCATTGCTGTGTCGATGAAGCCCGGGGCAACGGCATTGCAGGTAATCCCTCTTGATGCATACTCCCTTGCAACGGTCTTCGTAAGCCCTATGAGCCCGGCCTTGCTGGCAGAGTAATTGGCCTGCCCGGCATTGCCCATAAGCCCTACAATCGATGCGATGTTGACAATTCTACCGTACTTTGCCTTGCTCATGACCTTCACCGCGCTCTTTATGCAGTTAAACGAGCCCTTCAAATTGACATCCAGCACGGCGTCCCAGTCCTCTTCGCTCATGCGCATGATGAGCTTATCTCTGGTGATGCCGGCGTTGTTTACGAGTATGTGAAGGCCGCCAAGCTCCTTTACCGCTTCATCCACCATTGCCTCGGTCTCTGCCGGGCTTACGACATTGACCTTCATCGAGGCGGCCTTTTGGCCAAGGGCCTTTATATCGGCTACGGTCTTCGCGCTCTCTTCCTCGTTCACGTCTACGATAAACAGGTTCGCACCTTCTTTTGCGAATTTTAGAGCTATCTCTCTGCCTATGCCCCTTGCGCCCCCTGTTATAAGAGCGACCTTATCTTTCAATATCATGGCAACGCCTCCTTGTCGAAATTAATGCTACACCCAAAGCGCCTGTCATGCAAGCGCGGTCTTTATGGTCTCGATATCGCCCGGGCCCTCGAAGTTAAGCGCTGTCATGTCCTTGTCTATTCGCTTAACAAGCCCTGTTAAAACCTTGCCGGAGCCTATCTCGATTACAGCTTCTACACCTTCTTTTCTTAGCCTCTCGATTATCTCTATCCAGCGCACCGGGCTCGTTAGCTGAAGAGCGAGAAGCTCGCGTATCTTTGCCGAATCTATAGTAGGTACAGCCTCGACGTTTGTAACAAGCGGAGGGTTAAGGGACTTAAAGCCAAGCCCCTTCATCTCAGAGATAAGCCTTTCGGCTGCCTTTGCCATCAGAGGCGAATGCGACGGCACGCTCACTGCAAGCGGTATGATTTTCTTAGCGCCTGCTGTCTTTAGAAGCTCTGAGGCCCTTGTAACAGCCTCGCCGTGCCCGGATATTACTATTTGTCCGGGGCTGTTAAGGTTCGCCGCAACGACCTCTTCTCCGGGCTTTGAGGCCTCTTTACACGCAGCGTCTATCTTATCGGTATCGAGCCCGAGTACTGCTGCCATCTTTCCTGTACCCGGAGGCACTGCCTCCTGCATGAACTTGCCGCGAAGGTTAACGAGCTTTACCGCACTCTTAAAGTCCAAACCGTTTGCTGCAACTATGGCAGTGTATTCGCCAAGGCTGTGTCCTGCGACAAACGCAGGGGTAAGCCCGGGAATACCGGCCTTTAAGACCTTTAAGGCGGCTATGGAGGATGTAAGGAGCGCGGGCTGGGTTATCTCGGTCTTATTAAGTTCGTCTAATGGCCCATCAAAGCATATCTTTTTTATATCAAAACCCAGGGCCTCGTTTGCCTCTGTAAACACTGCGGCTGCCTCTGGCAAAGCCTCTAATGCCAGCCTGCCCATTCCAACGCACTGTGACCCCTGTCCAGGAAAAATAAATGCCGTCTTTTTCACTAGTTACAGTCCTTTCTTAATATCAAATATTACCTACCAGCGCACTGCGGCAGAGGCCCACGTCAACCCTCCGCCAAAGGCAACAAAGAGCACAATATCGCCCTTCTTTACCCTGCCCGAAGTAACTGCCTCGGCAAGCGCCAGAGGTATGGAGCCTGCGGATGTATTGCCGTATTTGTCTATGTTGGAGAATACCTTCTCGTCAGGGAGCTTTAACCTGTCCTGCATCGCCGATATAATCCTGATATTGGCCTGATGCGGTATTAATAGGCTCACGTCCTCGGGCTTTAGCCCAGCGCCGTCAAGGGCCTCCTGTATGGCCTTGCCCATGGTTCGCACAGCAAGCTTAAAGACCTCGTTGCCGTTCATCTTTACGCAGTGTTTGGGGTGAGCGCGGTGCTTATGCGCCTCCTTTACGAACGGCACCTTCCCTGCTTCGCCCATTGGCGCGTAGAGCATTTCCCAGTGCCTGCCGTCGGAGTGTATGTAAGACGAAAGAAGGCCGCTGCTGCCTTTAGACGAGCTAAGCACAACTGCCCCTGCGCCGTCGCCAAAAAGAACGCACGTTGACCTGTCCGACCAGTCAAGGAGCCTCGAGAAGAGGTCTACGCCTATGACAAGCGCGTGCTTTACAGAGCCCGACTTGATGTACTTATCGGCAATATCAAGAGCATAAAGAAATCCGGAGCACGCGGCAGATACGTCAAAGGCAGGCACGCCGGAGGGAACTCCAAGGCGCGTCTGCACAAGACACGCAGTCGACGGAAAAGCCATGTCAGGGGTAACAGTGCCTACAACTATCAGGTCTATGTCGGAAGGTGAAAGAGAAGAGGCATCGAGCGCGTCCTTGGCGGCCTTGAAGGCAAGGTCTTCTGCGCTCTCGGTTGTGGCTATTCGGCGTTCACTTATGCCTGTTCTCGTGCTTATCCACTCGTGATTGGTGTCAACGACCTTCTTAAGGTCGTCGTTCGTAACGACCAGCTTCGGCACGCTCGAGCCGCACCCCGATATTTTACCGATAAGTTTTGTCATCGAACCAATTCAGAGATAAAGTGCGCGAACATCGCTTCGCTACCCCAAACGATACGGCAGGCAGGCTTTATACGGCCGCCTCTTCGCCGGCAACTACGAGATCCTTGTTTTCCTCTATCTCTTCGGTAAGGTGCTCGTTTACTTTGCCGTCGACGAACTCCCTTGCCTTGAGGATGGCGTTCTTTATGGCCTTTGCATTCGATGCGCCGTGGCTTATGAAGCATACGCCGTCTATGCCAAGAAGCGGAGCGCCGCCGTACTCGGCGTAATCTATCTTCTTTTTTAATTTCTTGAAAGCGCCTTTGGCAAGCACGTAGCCTATCTTGGCTATGAAGCTCGACATGATTTCCTTCTTAAGCATCGAGACAACGGCCTCGACAAGCCCTTCACTGAGCTTCAAAACGACGTTACCTACAAAACCGTCGGTCACGACCACGTCGATATCGCCCTTGTAGATATCCTTACCTTCGACGTAGCCGATGTAATTTAACGAGGTCTTTTTTAGAAGCTCGTGCGTTGCCCTCGTGAGGTCGTTACCCTTACCCTCCTCCGAGCCGTTGGAGAGAAGCCCTATTCTGGGCTTGGTTTCGTTAAGCACGTACTTGGCGTAGACATCGCCCATGATGGCGAAGTGCACCATGTGTATGGGCTTACAGTCCACGTTTCCGCCTGCATCGAGCACTACAGCCGGGTTCTTCATAGTCGGCATGCAAACGGCTATGGCAGGCCGCTCGACCCCCTCGACCCTCTTCATAAGGAACATTGCAGCGGCCATTGCGGCGCCGCTATTACCGGCACTTACTACGGCAGAGGCAGCGCCTTCCTTCACTGCGTCGAAACACACGCGAAGCGAAGAGTTCTTTTTCTTTCTCACGGCCTGGACAGGGCTCTCCTCCATACCGATTACTTCGGTCGAGTGCCTGACAGTTATATCGAGGCCCGATGTGTCGTGATTCGAGAGTTCGCGGTTAACTGAATCGGTATCACCGGCGAGTATTATGCCAACCCCTTCGCGCGCGGCCTGTACAGCTCCGGCTACGATAGGCTCTGGCCCGTAATCCCCGCCCATGGCATCAACGGCAATCTTCATATAGGCAAATGTAAGCAGCGTTTAAACGGTTCGAAAGCGCGCGTAAGGAGGAAGCCCCTTATACGCTCTCCTCAACCTTTAGCGCCGTCCTTCCCTTATATGAGCCGCACTTCATGCACACGTGATGCGGCCTTCTTGGCTCGCCGCACTGCGGACAGAGGTTGGTGGCGGGGGCTGTCAGAGCGTCGTGGCTTCTCCTTCTTCCCCTCTTGGACCTGGAATGGCGTTTCTTTGGATTTGGCATGTGTATTCTACCTTTCGGATTATAGTTATTTTACCTTGAACCCTTTAAGCTTCTCGAGCCTCGGGTCCGTCTTCTCTTTTTTCAAACAATCGCATTCCTTCGCGTTCAAATCAGCGCCGCAGTAAGGACAAAGCCCCTTGCAAGCGGCCACGCAAAGCGGCTTTACCGGAAGCTCGAGGGAAAGCTGCTCGGCGATAACGTCGAAGGTCTCTATCTCCTCACCCTCGAAGTACGAAACCTCCAGGTCGTCTCCCGTAAGTTCCTTTTCCCTTGCCCCGCCATCGCTGCCATGTATGAGACGGCTACGAAAGACGGCCTTTACGTCAAAGGAATACTTCTTTAGACATCTCGAGCACAAGGCCGCGGCCCCTGTGGTTTCAATTGAGCCGTTAACCTCAATAAGCGGCCCCATGCGCCTTAACTCAAGTGTTGCCTTCAGCGGAACTTGAAGCTCCACGTCCGTTCCCTCGAGCACGGCAGTAAACCTCGACGGCTCGAACGTTTCGTCCAGGACGAGCCCCTCTGCGTTTATGTCCTCGACCTTTATCTTCATAACGGGCAAACCGTAAATTGTTATTATATATCACAAGCTTTGGCCGTGTCAATAAAATTAACTTGACCTAACCAGCGGAAAATGTTAATAAATATAGCTGCGCTTAAGCACGCATAGCAGATACTGGGGGATCGTCTAACGGCAGGACTACGGACTCTGACTCCGTATATCTAGGTTCGAATCCTAGTCCCCCAACCAACTTTCTCTAAAATCAAAGGGCCGGTCTTTAGACCGGCCCTTTTTACGTCAGGCGTACCTCTGCGCTCTATACTCCCTGGCCTCTGGCCTTTACAGCGCTCTCTATCTGGTCGGCTACCATGTTTATAGGCAGCACGATATCGGCCATCCCCTGGTCAACGATGAACTTCGGCATACCGTAGACAACGCACGTTGCCTCGGACTGCGCAATCGAGAGCGCGCCCTTTGCCTTGAGTTCCTTCATCCCGGACGTGCCGTCGTTGCCCATGCCGGTTAGCACTATCGCAAGTGTATTTTTCCCGTACACGGAAGCAACGGAGCGAAACATCACGTCCACACTTGGCCTTAGAAGCTCGTTCTCAGGATGCTTATCCAGGTGTATGCAGACTTCGTCCTTTGCCTTTCTCACTGTCATGTGAAGACCGCCCGGAGCTATGTAGACGTGCGCCGGCTTTAGCACGTCGCCTTCCTCCGCTTCCTTGACAGTCACCATGCTGTCTGAATCCAGGCTCTCGGCAAGGGATTTGGTAAAGAGCGGCGGCATGTGCTGAACAACGAGCACAGGCACCGGAAGCGACATGGATAGCTTGGGTATTATGTTATGAAGGGCCTGTACGCCGCCTGTTGAAGAGCCTATGGCAACGATACTGTTTTTAACGTCCACTAGCCGAAGCGTATCGCGAACCGAGCCCTTCTCCGCAGCGGTCGCCGGAGCCGAGGCAGCGGTCCTGCGCTTGGGCTTTACCTTTGCCGCTATCTTGAGCTTGCCTATAAGCTCGTCCCTTACGGCGCCAAGGTCCATGGATATGGAGCCCGAAGGCTTCTCCATGAAATCAACGGCGCCCTCCTGCAAGGACTTAAGCGTTACCTCCGCGCCCTTTTTCGTATGCGCTGAGAACATGATAACGGGCGTCGGAAAGTCGTCCATTATCTTCTTAAGTGTTGTAAGCCCGTCCATGCCCTCCATCTCGACATCGAGCGTCACGACGTCTGGAGAGAGGTCCTTCAGTTTTTTAAGGCACTCCTCGCCGTTAGAGGCCATGCCAACGACATTGCACATGGGATCGGAGGCGATAAGCTTGCTTAACGCCTTCCTCATGAAATTCGAATCGTCTACTATAAGCACCTTTATTTGCATTCCACACCCGCGGCCTTTATGGCTTCCATTAATTTCTGTTTATGGTCATCTTTTGTCAAATCCTCGAAAATACGGGCAAGCACCGGGGACGTCACCTTGATAAGTCTCGTATACGCTGCTTCTACAAGCGTATGCTCTATCTTGGCAGCCAGGCAAAGCGCGTCGGCACCCGAATACCCGCCCTTTTCAGCGTATGCGAGATGTCCGTCGAGCACGGCGTTGGCGGCCTTTAATTCGTCAAGCTTCACCGAAGTCCCTGCGAAAGCACCCGGGACCCTTTCGAGCATAGAAAGCTCGTTACGAAGGAATGCTGCATGCGCGTCCTCCTCGCCTGCAAGCGTGCGCCACAACTGCTCGTGCTTCTCATCACCTACGAACTTATTATGAAAGACCCTGTATATGCTGGCTACCTTCCTCTCCATCTCTATCGCCGTCTCCAGCACTTCCTTTGCATTAGCCACTGCCGTCTGCTCCCTCTACGCCTTAATTCGAAATTTTATATGGTATGAACACATAGAAAGTCGTGCCCTTTGTCTCTACACTCTCAACCCTTATCCTGCCGTTATGAAGATCAAGGAGCTTACGCACGAGGAAAAGCCCCAGCCCAACACCCTCGTAGAACCTCGCGGAAGAGGAATCTATCTGATAGAAGGCGTCGAATATCTTCGTAAGCCTTTCGGGGCTTATGCCGATACCCTCGTCCTTTATCATCATCTCGATACCGGTAGCGCCGGCACTTGCCTTTACTGTGACCTTGCCGCCCTTGCGGCTAAACTTCACCGCGTTTCTTAGAAGATGCGTCACTATCTCGTAGAGCCGCTTCGGATCTCCGTCGACGTAAAGCGGCGCCGCCCCGAGGTCTTTTTCGACTACTATCTGGTTCTCGTTTGCGTACTTCATTATATCGCTTATCACATCGCCAAGAACGTTCTTCATGTCAACGTGCTGGACGTTCAAGAATATCCTTCCTGCCTGTATTGACGCGGCCTCGAGAAGCTCGTCAAGAACAAGCTGCAAGTTACGGCCGCACATGAACATCTCGTTTATAACGTCCTTTTGCACCTCGCTAAACTCGCCGACATCGCCGTCCCTCATTATCTCGAGGTAGCCGAGGATGGGAGTAAGCGGGCTTCTAAGCTCGTGCGATATGGTCTGGAGGAAATCGCTCTTGAGTCTCTCGAGCCCCTTAAGTTCGGCGTTAACCTTCTCGAGCTCTCTAAACGCCTCTTCAAGCTCGCCCTGATGCTTCTCGAGCTTATCGTACGCCTCCTTGAGCATCGCGCTCGCTTCCAGTGTCTCCTGGTTCGCGGTCCTGAGCTCCTCTGTGCGCATGTCTACCAAAAGCTCCATATTGGTCTTATAAATGGCTATCTGACTTGCCATATCGTTCATTTCCACGGCAAGCTCTGCCATCTCGTCATTGCCTTTGACAGGTATTCGGGTTGAGAAATCCCCGGCTGCAAAGCTCTTGGCAGCGCTAAAGAGCCTTTCTATAGGTGTCGATATGGACACTTTTATCAGCAGCCATACGAGCAGTATGGACACCATGACCGGGAATAACATGGCATAGAGCAGCGTCTTGGCGAGCCCGGCAGTAAGCGCGAGCTTCTTCTTCATATCGCTTACGCCTACGAAAGTTCCCTCGTTTGCGCCGGTCGCAACATTCACTATCGGGAAGCCGTAGCAATAATACTTTTGCCCCTCATCGCCGTCCTTGAGGTATTCGAACGCAGGTTTCTTGGAAAAGACGTCGATGTTCGTTTCCTTGAAGCACTCCTTTAATACCGAGTCTTCCTCAACGCTTCCTTCGCTGCGAAGCTGCGTCGAAACAACGGCATAATGGTCAAGGGTGCTCCATTCGTAGCCCCCGAGGTTCGGCTTATACCCCGTTGCCCAATAATCCTTGTTTATCATCTCCTTGGAAACAGTCACGCCAACGGCGCTGTACTCGGGTATGTTAAGGTGCTTTACAAGCCTTACGATATCGTGGCCAAGCTCGATATAGCCTATGACCTTATCGCCCGCTTTAAGCGGCTTGGCAACGCGGTACGCGTACCCCGACCTGCCAAGCGAAAACCCAGCTGCGGCCTTGCCGGTACGCATCACCTCATCGAAAAACGCGCCATGCGCCTTATCGCCGTGCAATTCCTTATTATGGACGCGCAAAAACACGCGACCATCGGGCTCTATGAAATAAAAAAGAGATATCCCATAACGCCCCTTAATGTCCGTAAAGCCGGAGTTCAGGTACGCATGAAGCCCTGCTCTGTCGCGAGCCTTGAACAACTCGATGGTGCGCTTATCGTGCTCGAGGATATCGAGCGCTACCATAAGCGAGTCGAACACCTCGTGCTGATGATGCTCGAACTCTTTCTTCGTGTCTTCGACATGAGCGAGCAGCGTTGTCCGCGTGGCCTCCATGTAATGGATGCGATAGACTATGTAAATGGCGGAAAACCCGACCAGGAACGCGAGCATGATAATAAAGACCATCTGCTCGCCTATTTTAAAGTTCCGTAGATTAATCATGATGTCCTAGGCGTGCGCCGCCGCCTTTTCTATTATCGCGCGCACGGCATCGCTCCCTATGGCGTTCAAAAGCGCGTCAACCACCACCGGGTCGAACTGCACGCCCTTGAACTTCTGAAGCTGGTCGACCGCGTCATCTATCTTCATCGCCTTTCTGTAAGGCCGCGAAGAAAGCATCGCGTCGAATGCGTCGGCAACCGATATTATCCTTGCTATAAGCGGTATCTCCTCGCCCCTTAACCCGTCGGGATACCCTTTGCCGTCATAACGCTCGTGATGGTGCCTCACTCCCGGGATATAATCCTCAAGAAGCCGTATGGACTTAAGTATGACGGAGCCGAGTTCCGGGTGCCTGGCGACCTGGTTTTTTTCGTCGCTCGTAAGCGCGCCCATCTTGTATAAGTGATGGTCCTCGGTGCCTATCTTGCCTAAATCGTGAAGACGCGCCGAATGGCGGATTGTAGTGAGCAAGTCCTTCGTAAGCCCCATCTCAACGCCTATTATCATGGAATATTCCGTTACGCGCTCGGAATGGCCTTTTGTGTACGGGTCCCTTGCTTCGAGGGCCATAATCAGCGCCTCGACTATTTCCCTCAAAAACTCGGCCCGCTCGGCCTCCTTAAGTTCCTGAAAGAGGAAGTTCTTCTTAAGGCTATCGAAAACGCGCTTTTGTCTGCTAAGCAGAATATCCCCGACAGCCTCTCTTAGCACTTCCTGCGTAAAAGGCTTCTTTATATAATCCGAGGCCCCGCTCTTGACCGCGTCCCTTACCTTCTGCATCTCGTCGGAAGAGGTTATGACCATGACGTCGAGCGTTGGCTGAACGACCTTGCTTCTTTTGAGAAGCTCTATGCCGTCCATATAGGGCATATAGATGTCGCATATCATGACGTCGTAGGAGCAGTTATTTAGTAGCGCCAGCGCGGCATTCGGATCGTTCACGGCCTCGATTGAGCCGATGCCGGAAAGAGCGCTCTTCATGAAGTTCGTAAGGGCCTTGTCGTCGTCGACTATGAGAAGCTTCGCGCCCTGTATCTGCTTATCGTACTCAACGCGCGCGCCGAGAACGCGGTGGACGGAATCAAGAAGCTCCTTCTTCCTAAACGGCTTTTGCAGGTAGTCGGAGGCGCCAAGCTTCATTATCTCGACGGCGAGCTTTTCATTTCCGTGCCCGGTAACGACTATGATGTCGACATCAGGGTGATTGCGCTTGACCTCGCGCATCACGTCGACCCCGGTTGTGCCTGGCATCATGTAATCGAGAATAAGAAGCGCTGGCGGGTCCAGGGCAATCTGCCTTACGGCATCGGCGCCGTTATCAACGGTCATTACGTCATAGCCCTCGGTCTGCAAAATGGTAGCGAGGAGCTTACGCATGTACTTATCGTCGTCTACTACAATAATCTTTCTCATGGCTGAATAATCGCCTGTTGTCGGCGTTCTTTAAAATCTGGCTTCGCCGCTTGTTTGTCTGCTACAATTAATCCAGTTCGAGCCACTCGACAAAATCTGCGAAAGCGCCGAAGGTTATGTTCTTTTCATCGCTCGAGAGTTCCACCTTCGAAACGCTGCCGTGGTATTTCTCGAGTATTTCCTCGCCCGGGACGTCGAAGGGCTCTAACTCTCGCACACTCGCAAAACCTTCCCTGTCGCCGCTAATCGAAAACTCGCGCCCGTCGGCCAGCGTGAACTTCACCTCGAAGTCCGACTCTGCCCCCGATGCCATCAGATTGCCCCATACCCTCTCGGCAATGGTCTTTGGCGAGTACCTGGAGGCCCTGCCCGGCACGGCTGCGGCAATAGCCGAGGTAACCGGCGACGGCATAACCGACGGCGACGCTATCGGCACGGCCGACGGCATTGGCGGCGGTATGAGGGTATCCGACAGTCTCGACCTCATGGCCTTGGCAAGGTCCATTTTCTTGGCCGCGCTGCTTAGCCCGCTCTTCTTTTTGCGCATGCCATTACCTCCTCGGCAAGATTTAAATAATCCTCGGAACCCCTGCCCCTTAAGCTGTGCTCGAATATGCTTTTAAGGTGCCCAGGTGACTCCGCAAGCTTCACGTCGTTTCTTATGACCGTCTTGAAGACCGAATCAGGGAACGACTTTCTCACGGTCTTTAGCACGTCTACCGAGAGCACGTTTCTGTCACTAAATCTCGTCACGAGTATGCCCATCAGCTTAAGCGATGAGTTGATCTCGCGCACGTCCTCTATCCTTGCAAGAAACTGCCGTATCCCTATCAGCGAATAAAAGCCCGTATCGACCGGCACGATTATCCAGTCGCTCGCAACAAGGGCGTTGGTTGTAAGAAGCCCTATATTCGGAGGACAGTCTATAATGACATAATCGTAATCAGCGCGAACCGTGTCTATCTTTCGCCTTAGCCTCTCGACCCGCCCGGTCATGTCGCGAAGCCTGTCCTCGGCGTAATTAAGCGTCGGGTTCGAAGGAGAAAGATGCAGGTTCCCTCTCTTGAATATCGCGTACTTGAAATCCAGGGCATCGTCAAGCAGGATATCCGATATGGACACGGGCAGGTCTTCTATGTTCACTCCGAAAGTTACGGAGGAATTGCCCTGCGGGTCCATGTCGATTAAGAGCACCCGCTTACCAAGTATCGTAAGGGCGGCGGAAAGGTTAACGGACGTAGTGGTCTTGCCGCACCCGCCCTTCTGGTTGCCTATGGCTATGACCTTGGCCACTATACGTCGAACTCTTTAAAGAGCGAGGTCCCGGATATGACAAGGAGCTTGCCGCCGTCCTCTTTAAGAGTCACCTCCTGGCCCTTGAACTTCTTTCCAACAAAATACGTCTTGCCGCGCACTTCTATCATTCCCTCGCCATTTACTACAGCGCTCCTGGTCTGTATCTCTGCCGGGCCTTCTTCTTTTTCCTCTTCGGCTTCCGGCGAAGCGGCCTTGGCCGTTTTCACGGGCCTTGCCTCTTCTTCCTCTTCTTCATCCTCCTGCCCTTCGCCCTCTATGGCGCCAAGCACGAGCTTCTCGGTTGTGGAGAATATTTCATCGAGGTTGAGTATCGTTATAAGGACGTTCTTTACCTCGGCTACTCCCTCTATGTACTCGGTCTTTAATCCCGAGACAAGCGGGGGCGGCGGCTCTATGTCGTCCTCGGAGAGCTTCAATACCTCGAACACCTTGTCCACCTGTATGCCTATCGTAAAATCATGGAGTTCGATTACTATTATCCTTGTATCGGCATCGCGTCCCTTGGATGTAAGAGAAAACCGCTTTCTTAAGTCAACAACCGGGATTATCTCTCCCCTTAGCGATATCATGCCCTCGATGAACTCGGGAGTTTTCGGAAGAGGCACGATGTCGTATCTTGCGATTATCTCTTTAGCACGGCTGACCTCGATGCCGTACTTTTCTTTTCCAAGGCCGAGGGTGACGAACTTCTTTATAACGGCCGATGCCCTTTCCTTTTGCGCCACCTGAATTTTCATAAAACCTCCTTAAAGGTTAAAAAAGCTATATCTTAAACTGGTCTACGAGCCTCTTTAGATTATCCGAGAGCCTCGCGAGCTCATGCGCCGTGTTGGCAATCTGCTCGGACGCAGCAGCGCTTTCCTTTGTAATGGAGCTTATGGTCTCGACCGCTCCTGCGACCTTGTCGCTAACCTGAGCCTGCTGCCTTGCTGCCTCGCTCATGTCTTTGGTGAAGAGCTCTGTTTCCCTCACAGACTCGATTATGCTCTGGAGCGCGTCCCCTGTCTGGTTCGTAAGTGTAGTCCCTGCCTCAACGTCCTTTGTAACGCGGCCCATGGCCTCTGTAGCTGCAAAGGTCTCGTTTCTTATTTCATCTATTATAGCCGTTATCTGCACAGTGCTCTTAGCACTTTGCTCCGCGAGCTTTCTGATTTCCTCTGCAACGACCTCGAACCCCCTGCCGTGCTCTCCGGCCCTTGCGGCCTCGATTGCCGCGTTTAGCGCAAGAAGGTTCGTCTGCGCCGCTATCTCGCTTATCACGTTCACTATCTTGCCGATTTCCTGGGATTTATCCCCAAGCTGCCCCACCTTCTCGGAAGACCCTTGCACAGTGTCCTCGATTTTGCTCATCCCTGCCATCGTGTCCTGAACAACAAGGCCGCCCTTTTCCGCAAGCTCGGTTGCAAGCTTCGAGGACTTAAGCGACTTGGAAGCGTTGTCAAATACCTGCTGCACCGAACTTGCCATTTCCTCCATGGCCGTTGCTGTTTCGGAGGCCTGGCGGTGCTGCCTTTCCGCGCCGTTTGCGAGCTCTTCGGTGGAGGCAGATATTTCCTCGGTTGCGGAGGCAAGGCTCGTTGCGTCGTCCTTTATGCGCTTTAACATCTCGCCAAGTTTCTTTGACATGGCATTGAAGGAATTCCCCATGTCTCCGATCTCATCCGATGTCCTGATATCCACCTTCATCGTCATGTCGCCTGAGGCCATCTTCTCGCTCGCCTTCACGAGATTCTGCACAGGCCCTGTTATGGCCTTTGTAATAACGCTTGCGAGGATCAGCCCAATACCTATGGAACTAAGCGTCACAAGGGCGATTATGATATTAGCGTTTCTTGCGGTCTTTCCCGCCGCATCAAGGTTCTTATCCCCGACGGCCTCGACAGCATCCTCGAGGGTCCTTAGCGCATCGGCAAGACTATCGGTTGAGTTATCGAAGGCGCTCATCAGCCTGTCGCCCTCTGCCCTGTTGCCCGAGGCGTACGCCTTGCTCATTTTATCGCCGGCAGCGACCATGGCATCGTACTTTGCCACTGCGTTCGCTATGCTATTTCTCTCCTCATCGCTCCCTGCCATGGACTTAAGCTTATCCACCCATGACGCAAAATCCGCTTTGAGATTCTTTATCTCTGCCGCGCTCTCAGCGCTTCCGGTAAGCGAATAATCGGTAAAGGCGTTTTGCTGCCTTCTGGCCGATATGCGCGTGTTCATCACCGCGTCGTCATAGCGTCCCGAGAACTTGATAAGTTCCGCGCTGTCAGTAACCCTTCCAAGACTTATCCAGCTCACCACACCTACAAGCAAAAGCAGGATGAGCACTATGATAAACCCGCCAAATATCTTGGTACCAAGCCTTAGCTTCATACCCCCTCTTCATTCCCGGCGGATGGGCCGCCGAATACGGTTTACATCTTAAACCTTCCAACAAGCCTTCTCATGCCGTCTGCAAGTTTCGCAAGCTCCTGAGCTGTGTTGGCTATTTCCTCGGAAGCAGAGGCGCTTTCCTTTGTAATGCTGCTTATGTTCTCAACGGCCTTTGCCACCTGATCACTCACCGTTGCCTGCTGCTTGGAGGCCTCGCTCATGTCCTTTATAAGCGTCGAGGTCTCCTTTATGGAGCCGATTATCTTCTGAAGGGCATCGCCGGTCTGGTTCGAGAGCTTTGTGCCTTCCTCAACCTCGCGCGTAACGCTGCCCATGGAATCAGCTGCCATGTTGGTCTCTTTTTGTATTTCCTCGATGATGTTGGTTATCTGCACAGTGCTCTGCGCGCTCTGCTCGGCGAGCTTTCTGATTTCCTCTGCAACGACCTCGAACCCTCTTCCGTGCTCGCCTGCCCTTGCGGCCTCGATTGCTGCGTTAAGTGCCAGGAGGTTCGTCTGCGCGGCGATTTCGTTTATGACGTTCACTATCTTGCCGATTTCCCTCGACCTTACGCCGAGTTCTTTTACCTTGTACGCCGACTGCTGAACGGTCTCCTCGATCTTGCTCATGCCGTTCATGGTCTGCCTGACTACCCTGCCGCCGTCCTCTGCCTCACGGCTGGTTCTATCCGAGGAGTCAAGAGACTTCTTCGAGTTCTCGAACACAAGGTGCACGGAACTTGCCATCTCTTCCATGGCGCTTGCGGTCTCGGAAGCCTGCTTATGCTGGTTGTCGGCGCCGCTTGCGAGCTGTTCTGTTGCGCTCGATATCTGCTCTGCAGCGCTCGAGAGCTGAATGGCGTTGGAGTTGACATCCTTTATGATGGAATGCAGCCCCTCCAGAAAACGGTTAAAGGCCTTTGAGGTCTCTGCTATCTCGTCCGAGCCCTGCACCGCGAGCCTCTTTGTTAAGTCTCCCTCGCCGCTTGCGAGCTCTTCCATGGACTTATGCAGGAAGCCGACTGCGCCGGTGATGCTCTTCGTTATAAGATAAACAAGAACTATGGTCACAACAAGCGCCGCAAGCGTTATTATAACGGCTACTATAAGGGCGGCACGCGCAGACGAGGCCTTGTCCGCGGTCATTTTATCAAGATCGGTTGAAAGTTTGACGTCAACCTCTCTTAAAAGATTTATCTTTCCCGTCATGGCAGAGAACCAGTCGTTGGCGTCGACCCCGAAGTTGCCGGTCATGCCTTTTTCAAGGGCGATTTTACGATATCTCTCGACCTCGCTTACTGCCTGCCCCTGCATCTTGCTGTTGTAAAAATTCACCTGCTCGGGCCATGCATTGGCAATAAAGACCTTGGTGTAAGTCTCGGTTTCGCTCATCATGGATATAAACTTGTTATACATGCCCGGACCAAAGGCATTCTTGGAAAA